>JALYZL010000193.1 GCA_030948875.1 Actinomycetota bacterium | reverse complement strand
GTCGATAAGGTCGGCGCGCACGCGCGGTTGCGCGGGCTCGGCCGGCGCGGCTATCTGGGCTCGTCCCGTCAGCGCACGTCGAGCGCCTCAGGTGAAGCCGACGACCACGACCCGTCCTCCCTCGCGCAGCGAGCGGAGGGCCGTTGGTAAAGCGGTCTCCGCCGACCGGGTCGAGGACGACGTCGACTCCCCTCCTGTCAGCTCCTTGGCCTGATCTTTCCAGGGCCCGTACGAGCGCAGCACATCGTCGGCCCCGGCGGTGCGCGCGACCGCCTCCTTCTCGTCGCTCGAGACTACGCCGATGGTGCTGGCGCCGAGGCCCTTGGCGACCCTGAAGCGCCGCCGAGGCGCCGGCGGGCGTGCTGCGTACGCCCCCCGCGATCTCGGCGCCGGGCACGAACGGCAAGGTGGCTTGATCTGGTATTCGGCTCGGGCAGCTCGACATGCGCCAGCACCGATTCCGGTCGCGCGAGGTCAACGATCTGTGTCGCCCGCACCGACGCCAAACTCTACGTACCGCAGCCGAGCGTGTGATCGTCAGAGGTATCTGGCGTCATCTCAGGGTGCGCGGATAGCGGGGCTCAGCGCGAATTGTTGGCAGACACTGCACGTGCCATGCGGAGTAGCCCACGGGCGCTGCTCAACCAATCGACCGAGCGCGCACCTCGGCGCGTGCGAGCGCGGATCGCTTGTGAGACGCCCGCGTGGCCTGACATGGGGGGTGTCTCGATCGTCGGGCGGCGGAACGCCAGCGCTCCCTTGGCACCGGCTGGATCACGTCGACGGGGGATGACGACCATCCCGTTGGCGACAGAGGAGCGGCCGGTGGGATGCGGCCGCGGGTTGCTCGTGTCCGTCCGATGCGAGCGCCCGGTGCGTGCCTGTCGAGGCGCCCTGTTCGAAACGGCGCGGAGCGTGTGTCGGGTGATGGATCCCCGATGTGGGCGGGTGACTCTTAGGCCCGTACGCCTGCGGCCACCGTGAGAGTCGCGGCTTCCGTGTCGAGTGACGCGAGGGTGCCAAACGGGACCGTGGGCGGGTGCGGTCCGTGGCCGATCGGAAGGCCACCGAGGATGGGGACCCCGAGACGGCAGAGGCGATCGCGCAATATCTCGAGGAAGGACCACTTGCCGGGCTTCGCCTCGGCCGACCTGATGAACTGACCGACCGCTACGCCCCGCACTCCGTTGAGCACCCCGGAGTTCAACAATTGGGTGAGGATGCCGTCCATCTCGCCGGGCATCATGTCGACGGCCTCGATCGTGAGTATCGCTTCGTCGAAGCTCGGCCCCCAACCGACCGACTGTCCGATGCTGCGGAGATTCCCACCGAGTAGCGTCCCCGTCGCACGCCCTTGCGTCGTCAGAGGAGCGGTTGCGGCGTTGCGCTGTTGGCGCAAAGTGATCGGCTCGTCACTCATCAGCGCCAGGCGCAGCGCCTCGGCCGACAGTGGTCCGTAGTAGTCGTCCTCCCAGCCCGCGTGCGGACCGTGGAAAGTGGCCAGTCGGCAGTGACTGTAAAGCGCCTGGTGCAGGAACGTGATGTCGCTGAAACCAACGAGCGGCTTCGGATCCCTGCGCACGGCGTCGAAGTCGATCGCGTCAGCGATCCGGTAGGAACCCTTCCCGCCCCTGGTAGCGATCACCGCGCGGACCTCGGGATCACGGAACGCGTCGTTGAGGTCTGCGAGGCGAGCTTCGTCGCTACCGGCGAGGTAGTGGCCGAGTTCGTCGAAGGCGTGCTCGCCGACCTCGGCTACCAGGCCCCAGGACGTCAGCAGTTCGACGCCTAGCGCCACCTTGTCTCGGTCGGGCGTGCTGGCGGGTGACACGACCCTGACCCGATCACCCGGCCGCACTGGCGGCGAAATCAACGCCACCCGAGCCACGGAGCTAGTCGGCTTGGTCACGCGCCCATTCTTACCTACGCGCGCAAGCGGGCCAGGTGCCTCCGCTCGACTGGGTCTGTCCGCGTAGCAGCTATGGAACGGACACGCGCAACACGAGGGGGCGTCCCGCGGCTGCTGCGTTGTCGCCGACGAGAACGCCGCGTTTCCCCGCCGACCGGGTCCACTCTCGGTGACGACCGGCAGCGAGCACGCGCCCGCGCGGCGCCCGTCACCGCGTTCGTTGATCGTTCCATATATCGAACGTCGCCGGCCTCGTGGTCTCTACCGCCTGCGCCGAGGTCCGAAGTGCGGCGGTCCGCTCGCCGTTTCGACGAACTACGGCTGTCTTACCAGCCGCCACCGCTGGGGACGGTAGGCTTGTGGATGTGCGAACGCTGCTTCCGGATCCTGCCCCCGCCGAGTTCGAAAAGCTGCTCGAGCTACGACGAAAGTGGGGCGCGGACACCCGCGATGAGGTGTGGGAAGGTGTGCTGCACATGAACTCCGCACCGCACCTCCGCCACGCCAAGATCCAAGGTGGTCGAGCTGCTCCGTCCACCCGCTCGCGCTCGCGGGCTGACGCCACTGGGAGAGTTCAACCTCGGCGAACTCGAGAACTACCGCGTGCCTGACGGCGGATTGCACCGCCCAGGCCCCGACGAGCTCTACAACCCGACTGCTGCGCTCGTGATCGAGATCGTCTCCTCGAACGACGAGACCTGGGACAAGCTCCGGTTCTACGCCGCCCACCAGGTCGACGAACCGCTGATCGTCGACCCGACAGTCGCACGGTCGACTGGCTGGCGTTCAACCGGGGCGAGTACCGGCCGGCCGAGCAAAGCCAGCTGATCTCCCTCGGCCCCACGGAAGTCGTCGAGCAGATCGACTGGCCTACGGTCGAGTCGCAAGGCCGATAGCGCCGCAGCCCTTTCGGGGACACAAACAGGTCGAGCCTCCGGACCTGACGTTCGATAGCGGTTCCGCAGGAGCGTGCGAGCTGGCGCAACGGCTCAAGCGAACTCGTCTCCTCAACCATGCCGATCGCCTCAAAGAACGCGCAAAAGCGGGGGCTACTGGACGCCGCGCTGACCCCTCCCCCCATGCACCCAGGTCACCTTCAAATTCGGCCCTGCACGCTCCGCCCCACCAAGCGCCTTGAAAACCGGGCGGCTAAAGCCGCGCCACGCCGCACACCAAATCCCTGACGACCCCCCCGCCCGCGAAGCCCTCATCAGCGGAATCGCGTAGCCGCCAACCAGCACCCAAACATGCCCGCCATCCAATTTTCAAAGTCACAGCCGAGCGGGTCCGGCCCGCGGATGCGCGGTACTACGATTAGGGCGTGAGCATGCGCGGAAGATTCATGACCTACGGATCGGCGGTCGCCCTCGTGGTCGCCGGGATCGCGTGCGCCGCTTTCATCGCCGGCGTGACGGGACAGGTGCTCGGGATGGCGCTGCTCGGCACCGGACTTGTGATCCTCACCGGGCTGGTGTTCATGGAGGTCGGCCTGAGCGAGGATCGAGAGCGTGAGACCGAGCGGCTCCCCCGCCCGCCCTCGCCCCCACGGAGCCGCCTCGACGAGGCGCGCCTGCCGCGGCTGCGCGGGCCCCGGCACGAGCGCTGAGCGGGGCTCAGCGCTTGGCAGCGCCGCCGGCCGCAGCCTTGGTCGCGCCAACAGCGGCCTTGGCCGACGTGGCCGCTGCCAGCTCTGCGGCCTTCGGGTTGCCCTTGCAGAGGCCGAAGGTGGTCCAATCGGTCGCGGGAGTGAATGGCCACCACTCCCAGATCTCGGGCGGCTGGCCCGCTTCAAAGAGCCCGTCGATGTGCTCGGCCGAGAGCGGCTCGAGGACCACGAGCTGTCCTACCAGGCGTGGAGATAGATCCTACACGGCGGTCAGGCCGAGCGCAGGTCCATCCGGTGGTCGTCACCGCGCACCGGGATCTCGTCGCACATCTCGGTCAAGCGAGAGACGGTGCGCTCGGTGATCTGCTCGCACAGCGCGGCGCGGTCAAGGATGTTGGTGGTGATGACGATCGACCGCCCGTCCTGGTAGCGCGCATTGACGATCGAGTAGAGCTCTTCGAGCACCCAGTCGTTCCGTCGCTCCGCGCCGACGTCATCGATGTGGAGGAGGTCGACGCCGGCCAAGCTGTCGAGCAGGTCGACATGCGAGCGCTGGAAACGGTGAGTCTCGCCGATCTCGTACAGAAGTCGGGGGAGCGAGTAGATGGCGACGGAGCGGCCGGCGCTGATGGCCGCCTTGGAGACGAGCATCGCGAGCGTCGTCTTGCCCGTGCCCACCGGTCCCATGAACCATAGTCCGCGGCCGCCATCGAGCCGTTCGTCGATCGAGTCGGCGAAGCGCCGCACCGCAATGACGACACCGGCGTCGATGTCGGTGACCGGTGGGCGCTCGAAGGCCACATCGCGGTAGAGCTTGGGGATCACCGCGGACAGGCTGCGGGCCTTGGCGCGCGCCACGAGCTGGGGGCGGCAGCGGCAGGCGTAGGCCGTGTTGGTTTCCTCGTCGATGACGAAGCCGCCGCCGTCGCAGACGCCGAACGCGCAGCGCGCGTTGCGGTCCTCTCGGGTGGCGCGCTGAGCCATCAGGCCGCCGCGAAGCGGTCGCCCGCGTAGTTCATGAACTTCGGATACTCCTTCTGGAAGGTGAGCACGACGTCACCGATGGGGCCGTTGCGGTGCTTGGCGATGATGATGTCGGCCTCCCCGGGGCGCTCGGAGTCCTTGTCGTAGTACTCCTCGCGGTAGATGAACATGACGAGGTCGGCGTCCTGCTCCAAATTACCGCTTTCTCGTAGATCGGAGAGGATCGGCCGCTTCTCGCCGCCGCGCTGCTCGACGGCGCGGCTGAGCTGGGAGAGGGCGATCACCGGCACGCTCAGCTCGCGGGCGAGGCCCTTGAGTCCGCGGCTGATCTGGCCCACCTGCTCGACGCGGTTCTCCACTCGCCCCTCGTGGCGCATGAGCTGGAGGTAGTCGACGATGACTAGGCCGAGGCCGTCCTCAAGCTCGTGGTGCAGGCGCCGCGACTTGGCGCGAACCTCGAGCACGCCGATGTCGCTCGAGTCGTCGACGCGGAGCGGGGCGCTGGCGAGCCGCTCGCAGGCGGCGAGGATCTTGCCCCACCGCTCCTCGGCCACCCGGCCCTTGCGGAGCTCCTCGCCTCTGATACGTGCCTGCGAGGCGACGAAGCGCTGCGCGAGCTCGGACTCGGACATCTCGAGCGAGAACAGGGCGACCGGGTGGCCCGCGAGCACAGCGTTCTCGGCCATGTTGGTGACCAGGGCCGACTTTCCCATCGAGGGCCGGGCGGCGATGATGATCAGGTTCCCTGGCTGGAACCCGCCGGTGAGCTCGTCGAGATCCTTGAATCCGGACGGCGTCCCCGTGAGCGGCGTCTTGGCCACCGAAAGCCGGTGCAGCTTGTCGGTCTCGGCCTCGAGGATGTCGCCGATCGAGCGGAACTTCTTCTGGCGGTCATCGTGGGCGACCTCGAGTACGGCCTGCTCGGCGCGCTCCACGAGCTCGCGCGCGGGGGCCTCGCGGCCGACGACGCTGGCCTGGATCTCATAGGTCGTCGAGAGCAGCGAACGCAGCTGCGCGTTGTCGCGCACGATCCGCCCGTACTCGCGCGCGTGGCCGGCGGCGGGCACCCAGCCGGCGAGCTCGTCGATCGATTCCGGTCCGCCGATCTCCGCGAGCTTGCCCGACTGCCGGAGCGCTTCGGAGACCGTCAAGTGGTCGATCTTCCGGCTCGCGTTGTGGAGCTCGAGCATGGCCGCGAACACCGCGCCGTGCTGCTCGCGATAGAAGTGCTCGGGCCGCAGACCCTCCTCGACGAGGAGGCCGTAGAGATGCCGTTCCTCGAGGAGCACGGCGCCGAGGACCGACTTCTCGGCCTCCAGGTTGTGCGGGGGTACAGCCAGCTGCGTGGTCGTGCTCATAGCGGCAGTCGAGTCTAAGTCGCCCCCCGGCAGCCTCGCCCAGCGCGGTCCCGCTACGAGCGAGGAGTTCGCGGCCTTCGGCCGTCGGAGTTCGGTCCAAGGCTTGGGCGGGGATGCCGATTCCGGCGCCGAGCTCCCAAGGCCCGCGAAGCCGCCCCGGTCGCTAGCGCTGCTCGACGACCATGGTCTTGACCGCCGCCGTGACGTCATCGGCGATCTCGACCACCACCATGTACGTACCGATGTTGCGGATCGGCTCGTCGAGGTGGATCTTCCTGCGGTCGACCTTGATTCCCCGCGCCTCACGAATGGCGTCCGCGATGTCCTGGGTCGTCACCGATCCGAACAGGCGACCGTCATCACCGGCCTGCTGGGGAATCGTGAGCACGGTGCGGCCGAGTAGCGTGGCGCTCTCCTGCGAGCGCTGGACCGCCTCGCGCTTGGCGCGCTCGGCGGCATCCTGGCGGCGCTTGGCGGCTTCAACCGACCCCTTGGTCGCGGGTTCGGCGAGCTTGCGCGGCAGCAGGTAGTTGCGCAGGTACCCGGGCGAGACTTCGACGACCTTGCCGCGCTCGCCGAGCTGATCGACGTCTTGGAGGAGGATGGCCTGGGGCACGACTTACGTTCTCTAGCTAGCGGTCGCGATCGCGGTCACGGTCACCGCGAAAGCCGCGCTCGCCCCGGTCGCCGCCAGCGGTCTCGGCGACGTAGGGCAGGAGCGCGAGCTCGCGAGCGCGCTTCACAGCACGCGCGACCTGACTCTGATGACGGCGGCAGGCGCCGGTAATCCGGCGGGAGCGGATCTTGCCCCGTTCGGAGATGAACCGGCGGAGTGCGCCCACATCCTTGTAGTCGACCCGGTCGATCTTGTCGCGACAGTACGGACATGGCTTGCGCCGGCCGGAGGTCGGCCCGCCCTTCCGATCGCGCCGTCGTACCGGCCGTCGTCGTTGCTTTGCCAATGGAGAACCTCTTAGAAGGGAATGTCGTCGTCGCTGGCTCCGCCACCCACGGGAGCGGTCTCGAAGTCGCCGGTGTGGACCGGAACATCGCTCTCGCTCGCCGCCTGGCTGACGGAGAACCCGTTTCCGCTCGCGCCGCCGGCGTCATCACGCCCGCCGAGGAACTGGACGGAATCAGCGATGATATCGACTGCCTGGCGCTTCTGCCCTTCCTGCTCCCACTCGCGCCATTCGAGCCGCCCGTCGATCGCCACCGGACGCCCCTTGCTCAGGTAGCGCGAGCAGTTCTCGCCCTGAGCGCCAAAGACGGTGACGTCGAAGAAGTTGGGCTTCTCCTCCCACTCGCCGGTCTGGCCGTTCTTGCGACGGGTGTTGCTCGCGATCCGCAGTTTGCAGACGGACAACCCGTTCCCGGTCGAGCGCAGCTCCGGGTCACGCGTGAGATTGCCAGTCATGACGACCCGGTTGATATTTGTTCCCGCCATCTTCCTGCTCCTTTCGAGAGGCACCGTCGAAGTTCGTAGGAGCGAGTCTAGGCGGGCGGCGGTCGGCAACCTTTTCGGTCCCCGGAAAGTGGCGAAGAATTGACGCCCGTGGCTCTGTGACGTGACCGGTGTTGCCGTCCCGTCACGAAGGGCGGGAGCCGGCCGGGACTATTCGTCGGGGGAACCCGCGGCGGCCGCAGCCGGCACGGCGCGCGGCTCGGGCGGCGGCGGCGTGCCCGGGAGAACCTTGATGATCCGGAAGCGCAGGACGCCGTCGAGGATCTTCAGGTTGTAGGACACGGTCTCCAGCAGCGAGGCGGGAGCCGTGAACTGGAGCAGGTGGTACTCCGCGTCGGCCTGGTGGTTAATCTCGAAGGCGAGACTGCGCATGCCCCAGTCGTCGTTGCGCTCGATCTGGCCGCCCCCGCTCGTGATCATTGCCTCGACGTCGGCGAGGATCTTCGCGCGCCGCTCTTCGTCGGCGCTCGAGGAGAGCAGGAGCATGAGGTCGTAAATGATCGGTTGAGCCATGGAAATGCGGTCGAGCCTCCGGCGCGGCGGCCGAGTATAGAGCGACACGGTCCGTGGGCGCCTCCGGGACGGGGCCGCGCGGGCGAAACCGCGACGTCGTGATGAAAAAGTGTTGCATATGAACACTTTGTCATCACGGGTGCGCGTGAGAAGCGATGTGGCCGCCCCCTCCCCGCCCTTCGGCCCGCCCGGCCCCGCCCGGCCCCGCCCGGCCCCGCCCGGCGCGTGATACTGACTCCCCCCGTGGCCGACCCCCGCAAAGATCTGCCGATCGTCTCCGTCGCCTCCGCGCTCGAGTGGGAGCAGTGGCTCGACGAGCATCACCTGACCGCCGACGGCGTGTGGCTGAAGCTCGCCAAGAAGGGCTCGCCGACGCCCAGCCCGTCGCAGGCCGAGGCGGTCGAGACAGCGCTCTGCTTTGGCTGGATCGACGGTCAGGGGGCGCCTCACGACGACACCTCCTGGCTTCAGCGCTTCACCCCGCGCCGAAAGCGCAGCAAGTGGTCGCAGGTCAATCGCGAGAAGGCCACCCGGCTCATCGCCGAGGGCAGGATGCGCCCGGCCGGCCTGGATCAGGTCGAGCTCGCCAAGAGCGACGGCCGCTGGGACGCGGCCTACGAGCCGCAGAGCACGGCAACGGTACCGGACGACCTAGCCGCGGCGCTCGAGCAGAGTCCAGCGGCGGCGGCGTTCTTCGCCACGCTCAACCGCATCAACCGCTACGCCATCCTCTACCGGATTCACGACGCCAAGCGCCCCGAGACGCGCGCCCGGCGGATCCGCAAGTTCGTCGAGATGCTCGAGCGCGGCGAGAAGATCCACCCCTGATCGGGACGAGCTCACGGGTCTTGATCGGCCGCCGCCTTCTTGCGGATGTCGGCGAGCTGGTCGTCCACCCAATCGCCCGGGTCGCGGGCGGTGACGATCGCCTTCAGCCCCTCGTGGCGGCGCTCGCGCTCCTCCATGGGCATGGTCAAGGCGGCGTGGATCGAGTCGGCCAGCTCCTGGATGTCGAACGGGTTGACGGACAGGGCGTACTCGCCGAGCTCCTCGTGGGCGCCGGTGTTCTCCGAGAGGATCGACACGCCGGCGCGCTCGTTGACCAGCGGTCCCTCCTTGGCGACCAGGTTCATCCCGTCGAACATCGCGTTGACGATGAGCACGTCGTAGTGCTTGTAGGCGGCGACGGCCTCCTCGAGGTCGTCTCGGAGCTTGAGCTGGATCGGCATCCAGTCCGGCGAGCCGTGGCGGTGGTTGACGACGGCGACCACCGCCTCGATGCGCTCGAGGTACTCGGCGTACTCGGGGACGTCGGTCCGGGAGGGCATGAGCTGGGCGATGAAGCTCACGTTCTCGCGGAACTCCGGATGCTGTTCGAGGAAGGTGTCGAAGGCGCTGAACCCGCGCAGGACGTTCTTCGACAGGTCGGCGCGGTCGACCCGGAGGATCATGTGATCGCGCCGGCGCCGGAGCAGCTCCTGCTCGAAGGCCAGCGTGCGGGGCCGGCTCACCACCGCCCGAACGCCGCCTGAATCGATCGGGAGCGGGTAGGCGCGGACCCACACCTCGCGATCTGCGAGCTTCACAAGCCCGTGCTCGAAATCGACGTCACAGTCGAGCAGGTCCCGGCAGCACTGGAGGAAGTTGCGGCGGTAGGAGCGGGTGTGGAAGCCGATGATGTCGTTGGCGAGGATCCCGTTGTAGATCTCGTTGCGGATCACCGAGGGGAGCACCCGCCACGCGTCGGACTGGGTCCACGGGATGTGGACGAAGTGATGCAGGAAGGCGTCAGGGCGCTCGCGCCGGATGAGCGCGGGCAGCGTGTAAAGGTGGTAGTCGTGGACCATCACCACCGGCTCGGAGACGCCCTCGATCTCCTCGAGGACGGCGCGGGCCAGATCCTCGTTGACGACGTTGTAGCCGAACTCGAATGCCTCCATCTCGTTGCGGCGGATGTCGGGGGCGTTCGAGAGATCCCATAGGTAATGCTGGATGAACCACAGCATCGGGTTGGCGGTGATGTTGTAGAAGCGGTCGTAAGCCTCGGGGTCGGAGGCGACGAGCTTGACGTTGTACTCACCGCCGTCGGGCGTGTGGACGGGGAAGGGGCGGCCGTGGTTGCGCTCGGCCACCGCCACGTCCTCTTCGGTCATCGCCGACGCGATCCAGGTGACCTCGCGGTACGAGGCAAGCCCGGTTAGCGCCGTGACCAGCCCTCCTGTCCCGCGCTTGACCTCGCCGCCGGCCTCGAAGGTCACGGGGCCGCGGTTGGAGACCAGGACCAGCGGAGCCGACGAGGCCAACGTGCTCACGAGCGACCGATCACCCGACCGCGAGCTCGGTGAACAGCGACAGCCAGTCCCGCAGCAGCCGGGGCGTCAGGAAGCGCGCCCGTGCGGCCTCCTTGCCCGCGCGCCCGAGCCGCTTTCCCAGCGTCGGGTCGCCGAGGATCTCGAGTGCGCGCTGGGCGCACCCCTCGACGCTCGAGACGAGGAACCCCGATTCCCCGTCGGTGATCTGTAGGGGAATGCCGCCCACGTCGCCGCCGATCATCGGACGCGCCTTCCACAGCGCCTCGGTCACGGTGAGCCCGAACCCCTCGCGGATCGACTTCTGGATCACCACGTCGGCGTGCGACTGAAAGGCGTTGACCTCGATCGAGCCGACATTGTTGAAGTTGTTGTAGATGTGGATGTCGGGGTCGCCGTCGGCGTGGGCGACGGTGGCGTTGAAGTAGTCCCATCCCTCGGGGTCGTCGGTGGCCATCGAGCCGACGAGCGCGAGCTGGGCCTCGGGATGGGTGTCCTTGACGATGCGGTAGGCGTCGATCACCCCCAAGGGGTCCTTCCAGGGGTCAAAACGCGAGACTTGACAGAGCAGCGGGCGGTCGATATCGATCCCGAACTGGCCACAAATGTAGACGGCGTCGTCGGTCGAGAACGCCATGTTCTTCGGGGCCAGCGGGTCGATCGCGGGAGGGATCACTTGAGGGCGTGCATCCAGACCCCTCGGAACATACTGCTCTGTGTGAAACACGGCGGCCGGGTACTCGTTGAGGTAAGAAAGCAAACGTGCAAGCGTGAGCGGGTTGGGGCTCGAGAGGTCGATGTGGCAGCGCCAGATCCAGGTGCGGGCCTTGCCGGGGACGAGCGCCCGGATGGCCGCGGGCTGGGGGTCATGGACGATGCACACGTCCCAGCCTTCCGAGAGCTCCTCGGCATTGAGCTGGTTGTAGCGATGCCACGTCGCCCACTCGTCGTCGGAGAGCTCGCGAGGACTGCCCTGAAGGGCGTTGTGCATGACCTTGGTCGCGTTGAAGAACTCCTCACGCCCGTAGATCACCTGCCACTTGCAGTCAAGGCCGACGTCGGACATCAGGGGCACGAGCGTGTAGAGGATCTCCGACACGCCACCGCCGAACGCGGTGGCCGAGAGGTGGAGGACGCGCTTGCCGCGTAGCGGCTCGGCGAGCGCCCGGATCTCCTCCACCAAGGACCGACCGGCAATGCTGGCGTAGTCGGAGAGGAACTTGGCTCCCACGGGAACGAGCTGCAGCATGGGTCGCGGGAAGATATCGGGCGCCCGCGCTCATCGCCGCGAAGCGATGAGGCGCGCCACCCCCTGGTCGATGGCCGCGATGAGCTCGGCGTGGAGCTTCGCGTTGGCGGCGGAGATCGACGAGATCTGGAACTCGTGCCCGGACCCGAGCAGGGGCCGGTCGTCGAGCGGGCGGCCCCATCCGTCGCTCACCACCCCGCCGGCCTCGAGCAGGCAGATCGCCGGGGCCGCCAGGTCGTAGGGCGAGTTGTTGAGCACATGACCGTGACCGACGCGCTCGAATTCCTCGCGCATGCCCGGGACATCGTCGATCAGGCGCGAGCCGACCTCGATCGCCGCATCGAGCTGGCCGGTGACGATTCGGGTCATCGCGAAGGCTTGCGAGCCGAGCTCGAATGTCCCGCCGAGCACCGATGATGCGTCGATGAGATCGCCGAGCACCTCGACGGTCGGCCTCACCGGGCGCCCGCGAAACCCGTAACCCCAGAACATCCTCTCCACGTCGGCGTTCGTGCTCAGGGTAGTAGGCCGCTGCGCCTGCACCCCGGAGCCCTTGGCGGCGAGGAATGACGCGCCCGACTTGATCTCGACCACGCAGCCGATCTCGACGTCGGCCATCGTCGGCGCCCCGTCACCGATCGGGGCGAGCGCGACGGCGACGCAGGCGGACTCGAGCCCGGCCATCGCCGGCCGGGTCCCGTCGATCGGGTCGACGAGGAGGACATGGGTCGCGTCGGGGGGCGCGACGAGCCCGCGATCCTCGGAATAGAAGGCGAGCCGCGGGGCGCGCTCGGCCACGAAGGTCTCGAGCTCTCGCTCGGCGACCTCGTCGATCGCGAAGGTGACGTCTCCGCCGGCCCCGGCGCCGGCATGGTCGCGGCCGGCGTGCGAGCCGAGCTCGGGAAGCACGCATTCCCGCAGGCGCAGCGCAAGCTCCAGCACCAGCTCCCGCATCGATACGGCCGCCCTGCGGCGACCCATTACCCCTCGCCGCCGGCGGGCCGGGTGCCGAGCGCGAGCTTCACTTGCCGGGGCACGCCGCCTCGCCACACCTCGAGCGTGACCACCCGCCCGGGCGCGAGCGCGGCGACGGCGTCAGACAGGTCATAGCCCAGGGTGAGCGGACGGCCGTTCAGCTTGGTGATGACATCGCCGCCCCTCGAGTACTGGGCGGCATCGAACTTGAACTTCGCGCCGCCGCCGCGCAGCCCGGCCCGGGCCGCCGGGCCGCCCGGCGCCACGCTCTGGATGAATGCTCCGCGGGTGACGCCCAGGTGCAGGCGACGCCCGAGCTGGGGAAAGAGGTCGACCGAGCTGATGCCGATATAGGCGTAGGCGACCGAGCCGTGCGCCCGGAGCTGGGCCACCGAGCGCTTGACCGTGTCGACGGGGACGGCGAACCCGACGCCTTGGCCGCCGCCGGTCGAGGAGGCGATCTGAGAATTGATCCCGATCACGGCGCCGCTCGCGTTGACGAGCGGGCCGCCCGAGTTGCCGTGGTTGATGGCAGCATCGGTCTGGATCGCCCCTGGGATCGAGAACGAGTTCTGAGCGCTGGTCCCGTTGAGCGACTGGATCACGCGGTGGGTCGCCGAGATCACGCCCACCGACAGCGAACCTGCTTCGCCGAACGGGCTCCCGAGCGCCGCCACCTGCGCGCCGACGGCGAGGGACGCGCTCGAGCCGAGGGCCAGCGGCCGCAGCGACAGACCCGAAGGGTCGATCGCGAGCAGGGCGACGTCCGCGTTCGGATCGGCTCCGACGATTCTCGCCGGGATCTCGTTGCCGTCGGGAAACTGCACGTACACGGCGCTCGCGCGGCGCGTGGTGGCCCCCGCCGTGGCGCTGACGACGTGTGCGTTGGTGACGACCTGACCGCTGGTCGAGATCACGAAGCCCGATCCCTGCAAGGTCTCGCCGCCGGCCGCGCCCGAATTCGGAAAGACGCTGATCACCGTGACCACGCCACGGGCGTCGCGATGGTAGATCGCGCTCGCGTCGAAGCCGCTGGCACCGGCGGCGGCGCCCGAGCCGGAGGCCGAGGGCACGCGAGCGTGCTTGGCGCCCGAGGAACCGCACGCGGTTGCGATCGCTGCGGTCGCGGTCGCCGCGAGCAGCGTCCTCCACCTCATGCGCGCCTCCGCTCGCCCTCGGGCTTGCTGCCCGCTCGGCATCCTGCCTCGCTCGATCGGGCAGCGCCCGAGTCATCCTCCTGGCTCGTCCGCCGCAATGCCGCCCGCTCGCCATCCAGGCTCGCCGGATCGGGCGGCTGCGGCGTCATCCGGCTGGAGGCCGCATGAGTCATCCGCCTGCCGGGATCTCGAGCGTCAGGGTCGTGCTCTGGGCCCGCGACTCCACCGACAGGCGGCCCGACATGTGTTCGGCGAGCTCGCTGGCGATCGCCAGTCCGAGCCCTGAGCCCTGGCCGTCGTCGGCGGTATAGAAGGGCTCGAAGATCCGTGGCAGCGCATGCTCGGGAATACCGGCCCCGTTGTCGCGGACGGCGAGGCGGACGTGACCGGCGTCACGGATCGCGGTCACGACGATGCGCGTCCCGGGAGGGTTGTGGGTGAGGGCGTTGTCGAGGAGGATCCGCATGATCTGGGCCACGCGCACAGGATCGCAAAGCGCCTCGATCGCTCGCGTCGCCAGCCGAAGCTCGAGGTGGGCGTCGTGCTGGACGAGCGCGGGCTCGAACTCACCGCTCACCGAGCGGGTGAGCTCGCCGATGTCGACGAGCTCGGGCCTGAGCTCGAGTGAGCCCGAGTCGAGTCTCGAGATCTCGAGCAGGTCGACCGAGAGCTTGCGCAGGCGCTCGACCTGGTCGCGGACCTGATCGAGGAAGCGCCGGCGGTCGTCGGGGTCGAGATCCTCGTCCTCGAGCAGCTCGACGAACCCGCCGAGGGAGAAGACGGGTGTGCGGAGCTCGTGCGAGGCGGTGGCGATGAATCGCTTTCGCGCCAGGTCGAGCTGGGCGAGCTGACGCTGCATCTCGTTGAAGGCGACCGCCAGCTGCCCGAGCTCATCGTTGGAGTCCACCGGGATCGGGTGGGCGAAGTCACCGCCGGCCACCTGCTCGACCGCGCGCTCGAGGCGCTTGACGCGCTGGGCCAGGGCACGCGCGACCAGGTACCCGCCGACCAACGCGAGCAGCAGCGCCAGCCCGCCGGCGACGAGGATCTCGTGGCGGACGATCGTGCTCGAGCGGATGACGTCGCTGACCGGGGCGGAGTACACGACGACCCTGGCGAGCTGGCCATTGTGGAACAGGGGCAAGGCCGCCTCGGCGACCGTGCCCGTCGCTGCCGTCTCGATTCCCGTGGCCAGCTTGCCCGTCTTTGCCGCCTGGTGGGCGGGGCCGAAAAGAAGATCCTCGGCGGCGACGTGGGTGAGGTTCGAGTCGGCGGAGGGCGTGAGCTGAGGCCGCGCACCGGCGAAGGAAGCCGAGAGCAGCGTGACGCGGTCGCCCGAGGTGAGTCCGACCCGCTCGACGATGCCCTGCACAGCGCGTCCGCCGATGGTGCTCCCGATCGTCTGGGCGATCGTGCCCGAGTCGTGGCGAGCGGTGGTGGCCAGCGACGCGAGCCGATCGTTGAGCAGTTTCGACCGCAGGCCGGGGGCTACGTACATGTAGAGCACGGCGATGGCCAGGAGGGTGATCGCGAAAAACACGAGCGCCAGGCGGTTGCGCAGCGAGTTCATGCTCGTCGCGAGCGCCAGGCGGTTGCGCAGGGCAGGCGCGGCTTGTCGCAGCGACACGGACGCATCTAGTGGGCCATCCTCCAAATCCGCACCCCCTTCGCGGCTGCAAATCGTCGCCTGGCGGCGTCCTCGGACCTCGATGTGCCAGAGGCACACCTTCGGTCCTGCGTCCTTGCCAGGCTCGATTTTCGCTCGCGAATTGGGCACTGATTTACAGGATGGACCACTAGGGGTCGGTGTCGCGGAATCGGTAACCCACCCCCCGGACCGTGAATAAGTACTCCGGGTCCTTGGGGTCCCGCTCGATCTTCTCGCGCAGGTGACGGATGTGGACATCGATGGTGCGCGGGTCGCGGTAGGCCGAGTCGCCCCAGATTCGCCCCAGGAGCATGTCGCGCGTGAATACCCGCCCAGGGGCGCGGGCGAGGGCCGAGACGATCTCGAACTCGACGAAGGTGAGCTGGGCCTCCTCGCCGCGGACGCGGACCGAGCGCTTGGGGAAGTCGATCCTCAGCTCGCGCACGAACAGCGGCGCCTCGTCCGGCGCCGTCTCTTCGGGGCGACTCATCTCCGCGCGGCGGAGGACCGCCTTGATCCGGCTGCGGAACTCGCGCATCGAGAACGGCTTGGTGATGTAGTCGTCGGCGCCGAGCTCGAGCCCGACGACCTTGTCGATTTCCTCCGAGCGGGCGGTGAGCATGATGATCGGCACCGAGCTATGGCTGCGCAGCCGCCGGCAGACCTCGAGCCCGTCGACGCCCGGCAGCATCAGGTCGAGGACGACGAGATCGAACTGCTGCTCATCGAAGCGCAGCAACGCTTGGCGCCCGTCGGTGGCCTGTACCACCTCGTAGCCATCCTTGCGTAGCGGATACGACAGGAGCGTCTGGATTGACTGCTCGTCGTCGACGAGCAGGATGCGGGCTGAGCGATCGGCCACCGTGCGTCTCTCTTCTCGCTAACAGGGTAGAGAGTGGTCGGCCGCATGCGCGGACGGTCCCCGACTGCGGCTACCCTAAGGCCGGATGCTGAACCCGCGGATCTACCGGGCGGCCTGCTTGCCCGTCTTCGTGGCGGTGGTGGCGCTGGCCTTCTCGTTTCACCACGAGCCCGGTCCTCTCGGCACCAACCTCGCCCCCGCCGCGTTCAACGGCCAGGCCGCGTTCAACCAGCTGACGAATCTGGCCCAGCACTACCCCAACCGAAGGCCGGGATCCCCGGGGGACAACGGGCTCGCGGGCAAGGTGGCGGCGATTCTGCGCGCCCCGCCGATCGGCTTCAACGTCAGCACCCAGGCCTTTGACGCCCATACCGTCGACGGCATGCGCCAGGTCCAGACCGTGATCGGCGAGCAGCCCGGGTCCTCGAGCGGCCGGATCGTGGTCATCGCTCACCGCGACGCGCTCGGCCCGCGCGCGAAGGCGGACCTTTCGGGCACCGCGACGCTGATCGAGCTCGCCCGCGTGCTGGCGGGACGCACGCTCAACCGGACGGTCGAGCTCATCTCGACGAGCGGCTCCGCCGGACTGGCGGACGCCACCCACCTCGCCGGCACCCTGGGCGGCCCGATCGATGCCGTGATCGTGCTCGGCGACGTGGCCGGGACGCGAGTGTCCGAGCCCGTCGTCGTGCCCTGGTCGGGGAGCGCGAACCTCGCTCCGACGCTCCTGCGCAACACGGCCGCCGCCGCCGTGCGCAGCGAGGCCGGACTCGCGCCGGGAGGAGCTGACGTGGCCGCCCAGTTCGTCCGCCTCGCGTTCCCGCTGACGCTGTCCGAACAGGGACCGTTCAACTCGCTCGGCGTTCCCGCCGTGCTCCTGTCTCGCGCGGGCGAGCGTGTTCCTGGTGCGAACGCGCCGGTGACCGAGCTGGCGCTGGCGGGCCTCGGGGGAGCGACGCTGCAGACGATCAGCGCGCTCGACTCCGGGCCGGATATTCCCGCGCCGTCGGCATACCTCGTCTACAAGCAGATGACCGTGCCGGTGTGGCCGATCCGTCTGCTCGTGCTCACGCTCATCCTGCCGGTGCTGTGCGCGGCGATCGACGGGTTCGCGCGCGCCCGGCGTCGAGGCCACATGGTCGGACGGTGGGCAGGGTGGGTGCTCGCCACCGCGCTCCCGTTCGCGCTGGCGTCTCTGTTCCTGGTCGCTCTCGGCGCGATCGGACTCGTCCCGGACGCAGTTCCTGGTCCGGTCAGCGCCGGCGCCGTGCCCGTCCATCTCGGGGCGGCGGTGGAGATCGCTGCGGCCGCCCTGGTCCTCGTCCTCGCGATGTTCCCGATCCGGGCGTTCATCCTGCGCCGGGTCGACATGCAGGGAGAGCCCAACGGGCCGGGCGGCGCCTCGGCGGTGCTGCTTCTGATGTGTGCGATCGCGCTCGTGATCTGGTGGGGTAACCCGTTCGCCGCCGCGCTGATCGTGCCCGCTCTGCACCTGTGGATGTGGATCGTGGCGCCCGAGGTCCGCCTCCGAGCCCCGGTCGCCATCCTCATGCTCCTCGTCGGCCTCGCGCCGGTGGCGCTGGTGATCCTCTACTACGCCAACGAGTTCAACCTGGGTCCGCTCGGTGTGGCGTGGACCGGGGTGCTCCTGGTCACGGGCGGCGGGATCGGGATCGCCACGCTGCTGGAGTGGAGCATCCTCGCCGGCTGCGCGGTCAGCGTGGCCGTGATCGCCGCGCGGGCGGCACGAGATCGGGCGCCCGAGGTGGCCCCGGTGACCGTACGCGGACCGGTCACCTACGCAGGTCCGGGCTCGCTCGGGGGGACCAAGTCGGCGCTCAGGCGGTGAGGGACGGTGAGGAGACTGATCCGAGCGATCTCATCGGTGCTGATCCTGTCGGGGCTGCTGCTCGTCGCTGACGCCGGCGCGACGCTGCTCTGGCAGGAGCCGGTGACCGCCGTGATCGCCTTGATCAAGCGCGGGGAGATCAACAAGCAGCTCGTGGACCGGCCCCTGACCCTGAGCGCTCTCGACAACCGCGCGCTCGCCGGGATCACCAACACCTCCGGCCGCATCGCGTTCTACGCCCGGCTCTACGCGCGGCGGGTGGCGACGGGCGAGCAGATCGGGACGATTGAGCTCCCCAAGCTACATGCGAGCTACGCGGTGATCCAGGGAACGGACACGGCGAGCCTCGAGGCGGGCCCCGGTCACTACCCGGCCACCGCCTTCCCCGGCGTTCCCGGCGACACGGTGGCGATCGCGGGCCACCGGACGACCTACCTGGCGCCCTTCCGCTACCTCAACGAGATGCACGCCGGCGACCTGATCATGGTAAGGATGCCCTATGCCAAGTTCACCTACCGCGTGGAGCGCCAGCAGATCGTGACGCCCACCTCGCTGTGGATCACCGCCAACAGGGGCTATGAGCGCCTCGTGCTCTCCGCCTGCAACCCGCTCTACAGCGCCTCGCAGCGAATCGCGGTCTTCGCCCGCCTGTACGAGCAGCAGCCGCTGGGCCAGGCAGCGTGAAGTGGGGTCCCGACCCCATCTTGCGTCCGCGCCCGCGGGCCGATGCTCTTGTTGGGAGGCGAGGATGACGACAGGGACTGAACGCGATCGGAGGGGATACTGATCGGGAGGCAGAACCGCATGGACACCGAACGAGAGGCAAGGAAGGCAATGCTCAGGGCAAAGATCGCGCAGGGGGATTACCGCGTCGATCCGCATGCCGTAGCCGACGCGATTCTGCGCCATGTGCGCATGGTGGGTCTCGACGGCAGACGAATCGATCAGAAGCAATGCTCGTACCCGGCGAGCTCACCGTCGAGGTCACCGAAGGACACCCCGGGCGGGCCGTCGATGATGCGTCCGATCCAGGTCAGCCCCGTGCTCGGGACGGCGCACTCTGCGTCGCTGCGCGCGGTCGGCGGGATGCACACGCACAGCTCGTAGTCTTCGCCGGCCGTGGCCGCGAAGCGTCGCGGGTCGGAGTTGAGCTGCGCGGCCACCTCGGCGACGCCATCGGCGAGCGGGAGCGCGGCCAGCGTGAGCTCGACGTGGACACCGCTGCGCCGGGCGAGATGACCCGCGTCGGTGGCGAGTCCATCCGAGACGTCGATCATCGCGTGGGCGCCCGCGCCGGCCAGGGCCATACCCTCGGCGAGCCGGGGCTCCGGGCGCGCATAGCGCGCGATCAGCGTGTCGGGCCCGCGGGCGCGGCCGTCGAGCACCGCGAGTCCCGCCCCCGAAGCCCCGAGCGTCCCCGTGCACGCGACGAGGTCGCCAGGCCTCGCGCCGTCGCGGCCGACGAGGGCGCCGGGGTCAGCCGTCCACCCG
>JALYZL010000372.1 GCA_030948875.1 Actinomycetota bacterium | reverse complement strand
CGCGGTCGATGGCGGTGGGCGGCGAGTCGATCGCCAAGGCCGCCGAGCGGGTGGCCGAGAAGGCCAAGCAGATCGTCGCCCATCAGCTCGAGGCGGCGCCCGAGGACATCGAGGTGGCCGAGGGCACCTTCCGGGTGCGCGGAACCGACAAGGGGATGGCGCTGGCCGAGATCTCCGGGATCGCCCACGTACGCCCGGAGCTGCTGCCCGAGGGGATGGAGCCCGCGCTCGAGGAGCACGCCTTCTACGACCCGGAGAACTTCGTCTTCCCCTTCGGCGCTCACGCGTGCGAGGTCGAGGTCGACGTCGAAACCGGCAAGGTCGTGGTCACCAACTACCTCGCCGTCGACGACTGCGGGAACCCGCTCAACCCGCTGCTCATCGACGGTCAGGTCCACGGCGGCATCACGCACGGGATCGGGCAGGCGCTGTACGAGGAGATCCGCTACGACGAGGCCGGCCAGCTCGTCACGGGCACGCTCGTCGATTACGCGCTGCCCACGGCGGCCGAGGTGCCGTCGTTCGTCACCGACCGAACGGTGACGCCGTCGCCCGTCAACTCCCTCGGCGTCAAGGGCATCGGCGAGGCGGGCACGATCGCCAGCTCGGCCGCCGTGGTCAACGCGGTGATCGACGCGCTGCGGCCGCTCGGCGTCAGCTACATCGACATGCCGTGCACCCCACTGAGAGTATGGACGGCGATCCAGGAGGCACAGCGATGATCCCCGAGCGCTTCGACTACGTTCGGCCGACGTCATTGGACGAGGCGATCCGGGCGCTGGCCGACGGCGGTGAGGACGCCAAGCCACTCGCCGGCGGGCACTCGCTGCTGCCGTTGATGAAGCTCCGCTTCGCCTCGCCCTCGCTCCTCGTCGACCTCCAGGGCCTACCCGGCCTGTCGGGGATCCAGCGCGAGAACGGGATGCTGCGGGTGGGGGCGCTCACGCGCCACGCCGAGCTCCAGGAAGCGGGGCTCGGGGTGATCAGCGAGACCGCGCACAAGATCGCCGACCAGCAGGTGCGCAACCGGGGCACGATCGGCGGGTCGCTGGCCCACGGCGATCCGGCGTCGGACTGGCCGACGCTGCTCCTCGCCCTCGACGGTACCGTGACCGTGCAGGGCCCTGACGGGCAGCGGGTGATCGAGGCCGCGGATGTGTTCGAGGACTACCTGTCGACGTCGGTGAGGCAGGGCGAGATCCTCACCGAGGTGCGTCTCCCCGCGCTCGACGGCTTCGGCGGCGCCTACGAGAAGTTCACCCGGCGCGCCGAGGACTGGGCGATGGTCGGCGTCCTCGCCGTGGTCAAGGAGAGCGACGGCGCGGTCACCGATGTGCGCGTCGGGATGACCAACATGGCCTCGACCCCGCTGCGCGCGACCGCCGTCGAGGAGGCGCTGCGGGGACGACCGCTCGACGCGGAGTCGATCACCGCCGCCGCCGAGCACGCCGACGAGGGCACCAAGCCACCTCCGGACGGGAACGCCACCGCCGACTACAAGCGCCATCTCGCCCGGGTGCTGACCCGGCGGGCGCTAACGCGGGCGGCTGGGATCGAGGGGTGAGCGCGGCGCCCGGCGGCGTGGATCCACAGGCCGGCGCGCCCGGAGGCGACGACGTCGACGCGGTGGCGGCCGCGCTCGCGGGCCAGGGTTACCTGGCTGGCCGCGAGGTCGCGACCGTCCTGCATCTGGCGATTGCCCTCGAGCAGCCGCTCCTGCTCGAGGGCGAGGCGGGGGTGGGCAAGACCGAGCTGGCGCGCGCCTGGGCGTCGGCCTCGAACGCCCGCCTCGTCCGCCTGCAATGCCACGAGGGCATCGACGTCCACCAGGCGCTCTACGACTGGGATCACGCCCGGCAGCTGCTGTCGCTGCGCGCCTCCGAGCGCGGCGCCTCGGCGGCCGACCTGTACTCGCGCGAGTTCCTCGTGCGCCGTCCTCTCCTCGAGGCGCTCGAGCACCACGGCCCGGTGGTGCTCCTGATCGACGAGGTCGACCGCGCCGACGACGCCTTCGAGGCCTTCCTGCTCGAGCTCCTGGCCGACTTCCAGGTCACGATCCCCGAGCTCGGAACGATCGCGGCTGCGGGCCGGCCGCTGGTGGTACTCACCTCGAATCGCACCCGCGAGCTCCACGACGCGCTCAAGCGCCGCTGCCTGTACCACTGGATCGATTACCCGGACCCCGAGCGCGAGCGCGAGATCGTTCTCACCCGCCTGCCCGGGGTCAGTGACGAGATCGCCCGTCGCGTGGTCGCCGCGGTCGGCCGGCTGCGCGAGGCCGGCCTCTACAAGGTCCCGGGCGTGGGCGAGACGGTGACCTGGGCGAGGGCGCTGCGGGCGCTCGGACCCGAGGCGCTCCAGGATACGCTGGGCGCCGCGCTCAAGGTCCGCGAGGACATCGAGCGCGTCCGCGAGCAGGGGGTGCTCGAGGGTGTCTGACGAGGCGCAGCGACGCCCCGCCGCTGCCGCCGGGCGCGTGGACGGGACCACGCCGCCGGGCACCGGTGCCGCTCTCACCGAGCGCCTGGGCGCGCTGTGCGAGCTGCTGCGCGAGCGCGGCATCCGCGTCGGCACGGGCGAGCTGCTCGCCGCCCACCGAGCGCTCCACGCCCTTCCCGATGCCGGCGACGCCGCGCTCGCCTGGGTGGCGCTGCGCGCGACCCTGTGCTCGGCGCGCGAGCACCTCGAGGCGTTCGACGATGCGTGGTGGGAATGGCAGCACGGCGCCGAAGCGGAGCCCGCGGCCGCCGTTGCGCCCCCCGAGCTCGATGACGCGATGCGCTCGGTGCTCCCGCGCACGCTCGTGCCCTCCGCGAGCGCGGCCTCGCGGGTCGACGAGGACGATCCGGTCGCGGCGGCGTGGAGCGACGCCGAGG
>JALYZL010000170.1 GCA_030948875.1 Actinomycetota bacterium | reverse complement strand
GCGCGAGGCCGCGGCCTGATCGAGTGGGTCCCGCCGGGGCGTGCCGACGAGACCCACCAGAGACTCTCCTCGATCAGAGACGGTTCTCGATCGACAGCGGAGCTGACTCGACGGCCGCCCGCTCGGGAGCCGGCACGGCCGGTGCGTCCTCGACCCCGAGGGTCTGGGCGAGCTCCCCGGACTCATACATCTCGGAGATGATGTCGCAGCCGCCGACCAGCACGCCGCCCACAAACAGCTGAGGGATGGTGGGCCAGTCGGAGATCGCCGAGAGCTCGGCGCGGATGCGTGGGTCGGGCAGGATGTCGACGGCGGCAAACTGCGTTCCGAGCGTCTGCAGGATCGACACGGTCCGGGCCGAGAAGCCGCACGCCGGAGCGTCCGGCGTGCCCTTCATGAACAGGATCACGGGGTTCTCGGTGATCGCCTCCTGGATGGCGTCGCGCATCGGGTTCGTGGCGGTGTCACTCATGACGTGGCCTCCTCTGACGGTCGGGTTTGGATCGAGAGAGCGTGGATCCGGCCGCCCAGCTCTTCCCCGAACACGTCATAGACGAGCCGGTGCTGGGCGATCCGGGACAGGCCGGCGAAGGCCGACGCGGTGATGACCGCGTTGAAGTGGTGACCGTCGCCGGTGACGCTCGCGGTCGCGCCGGGAATGCCGGCTTCGATCCGCGTCTGCAGCTCCTCGGGAGTGGCTAACATCTCCTCAAGGGTATCGAGGTCTCACCGCTATACTTCCGAAAGTAATGATCACTCTCACTGACAGGGGAGCAGAGAAGGTCCGCGAGTTCCTCGCGACCCAGGACGCCGTCGCCGCCACCGCGGGACTGCGCGTAGGGGTCAGAGGCGGCGGATGCTCAGGCTTCCAGTATGCGCTCGCGTTCGATGAAACGCGCGACGGCGACGAGGTGTTCGAGGACAAGGGAATCCGGCTGCTGGTCGATACCCCGAGCCTGCCCTACGTGAGCGGCTCGACCATCGACTTCGTGGACGAGCTCCAGGGGGCCGGCTTCAAGGTCGAGAACCCCAACGTGGTCGCCGCGTGCGGTTGCGGATCCTCGTTCCGGGTTGCCGAAGAAGAAGAAGTCTCCGCGGTCTGAGCGGCCCCGGGCCGCAACGCCCTGGCGGACCCGACGCCGCTCATAGCGGGGTCCCCGCCTGTGATGCCCACAGAACCCGGCAGGCCAGCGTCCGGAACGGCCGCCACGCCTCCGCGCGTGCGTCAATCTCGTCCGGCGTCGGGGGAGCATCCAGCCCGTAGGCGATCATCACCGCACGGCGGATGCCAAGGTCGCCCGAGGCGACGACGTCCGGGCGCTCGAGATGCAGCATCAGGAAGATCTGCGCCGTCCACACGCCGATGCCCTTGATCGCCGTCAGCTGCCCGAGAACCTCGTCATCGCTGTGCCGCTCCAGTCCGTCGAGGTCCAGCTCACCGTCCACCACGCGCTCGGCCAGCGAGCGCAGGAACACGACCTTGGCCCGCGACAGCCCGACGGCGGCGCGCAGCGCCCCGGGCTCGTCGGCGAGGACCTCCTGCGGCGTCGGGGTCCGCCCCCCGAATCGCTCCAGCAACCGCCGGTACATCGCTGCGGCGGCGGCGACCGAAACCTGCTGGCCGAGGATCGCGCGCACCAGCGCGCCGAAGTGATCCCGGGGATACCCCCGCCGGGGATCGGCGATCGCCGCCGCCCCCACTGCGTCGATCACCCCGCCCAGGACCGGATCGGCGGCGCGCAGCGCGGAGATCGCGGCTAGGGCCTCGCCCCCAGCGGCCGGCGTGCTCGAGGCCCTCGCGGCCACGCGCGGAGCCGCTCAGGCGCCGGCCGGGAGCGACATTGCCTCGCCGTCCAATGCGCCGAGCGCCCGCTCGATCGAAGCGGCGATGCAGGTGAAGGTGGGTGTGTCGCGCAGCGTGTAGCTGCTGGACTCGGTCGTGCGCAGGCGTTGGACGAGGTCCAGGAAATCGCTCGGCTCGTCGGTCTCGAAGGCGACCACGAACTCCTGATCGTCCAGGCCGAAGGAGTAGCTGGTGTTGAGATCCACCGACGGGAACTCGCGGCCCACCTTGATGTGCTGCTGCATGATCCGCCAGCGCTCGTCGGCCGGCAGCGCATACCACGCGCGGGTCTTGACGAACGGATATACGAAGAGGTACTTGCTGTGCCCGGGGCGAACCTCGAGCCGAGACTCATCGGAATACTCCGACGGCTTGGTCATGGCCAGCAGGGAATACGGCACCGTGCTCCACTTCATCAGCCCGCTCTGGGCCAGGACGACATGGAATTCGTGGATCCGCTCCAGGTTCTGCGCCTGGCTGAGCAGCAGCAGATCCGCGTCCCCGCGTGTGCCCACCAGGGAGAAGGTCCGCAGCAGGTGGCCGTCCGCGAAGTCCTCGCAGGCGGCGGCGAATTCCCGCTTGTCCGCCGCACGCTGTTCGGCGTCGAGCCGGCGCCAAGCCGAATCCACCTGCAGGAAGGTGTATTTCACGAAGTGCCGGACGGGCATCGTCGGTTCGATGATAGGTGACCCCGAAACCCTGTCCGAGCGCCGGGGTAGAGAGTAAAGTGAACCGGATGCGGATCGCCGTCGTGTCGCCGTACTCGTGGACGTATCCGGGCGGGGTGACGCGCCACATCGAGGCGCTCGCCGAGCAGTTCATCTCCGAGGGTCATCACGTCCGCGTGCTGGCACCGTTTGATCCGCCCGACACCCTGTCGGCGGCACTGCACCGCGGGGCCCGGCCGCAGGCGCTGCCGGCGCCCGACTACCTGGTACCGCTCGGCCGCACCGTCGGCTTCAAGGCCAACGGCGCGGTCTCCAACCTCGTCTGCACCCCCGCCTCGGTCGCGGCGCTGCATCACGAGCTTCGCACCGGGGGCTACGACGTCGTCCACGTCCACGAGCCCGTCGCCCCGCTGGCCGGATGGGTCGCGACCGATGCGACCCATCTGCCGCTGGTCGGCACCTTCCACTCGTTTTCCGAGAACCGGATCTCCAACGGGATCGCCAATCTGATCGGCGCCCGGCGGGTTCTGAACCGCCTCCACGTGCGCATCGCCGTGTCGGAGGCGGCGGCCTGGACGGGCCGGCGCTTCTTCGGCGGCCACTACCGCGTGATCCCGAACGGCGTGCACACCGATGCGGGCGCGCTCGAGCGCTCCGAGCGCCCGTCGCCGGGAGACCGCCTGAAGATCGTGTTCGTCGGGCAGTCCGTCGAACGCAAGGGGCTGCCACTGCTGCTGCGCGCCTTCGAGGCCCTGCGCGAGCGCATCCCCACCGAGCTGACGGTGATCGGTCCC
>JALYZL010000366.1 GCA_030948875.1 Actinomycetota bacterium | reverse complement strand
GTTTATGGGTTGCCGCCACGTTCTACGGAACCGAAGGTCAGAGGTTCGAATCCTCTCGGGCGCGCTAGGAAAGCCGTAGGCGTTCAGTCGTCCGGGTTGCGCGGGTGCGGGGTCAAGTCAGGGCTGGGAGGGCGTGGCCGTGTTGGTGGGCGGTGAAGAGTTGGGCGAGGTAGTGGTAGATCGAGCGGTGTTGTAGGCGGCAGGTAACGGAGGCGGACATGGCTCGTTCGGTGAATCGTTCGCCTTCGTCGGATTGGTTGCCGTAGCTGAGACGGCGTGCGATGACGGGTCCGCGCAGGGCTCGCTCGGCGGCGTTGTTTGTCGGCTCGACGCCGTCGTTGGTGACGAATGTCCAGAGCGCGGCCCAGATCTTCAGCAGGTTGTTCGCGAGGCCACGGTGAAAGCGGTTGCGTTTGCGGCCGTCGACGGCATCTTGGAGCAACGCGAGTAGCTCGTTCCGAACGGGCTTCATCTCGCGGGCGAGGCGGCCTCGGTCTTGGTGGCCGGTGTGGGCGTGCCAGACATCAAATAGTCGTTGGGTCAGCGCGAGGCCGGCTTCGCCGACCGCTTTCTGGTGTGCGAGGCCTTCGCTGTGGCGGCGGAAAATCGCGGACGAGGTGCGACCAGCACGCCTGGCGCTGTTCGGGGTCCAGCACGTTGTGGGCCCACCAGCGATCGCTGGTCACGACCCCCGAGTACGCGGAGCCGATCAGCTCGGCCAGGCGATCGCGGTGGCGATCCTCAGCGATCCGAAAGACCGCGGCGTCCCGCGTGGTAGCCGTCCACAGCGTGCGCTGCTCGCCCCGCAGAAACCAGCCCGTCTCGTCAACGCTGATCGCGCCCGTGGCGAGAACCCCAGCGACCAGCTGCTCGTGCGGGCCGGCCAACAGCGCGCTGGCGCGCTGACAGATCGCGTCGATCGCGCCGGTTGAGACGCCGACCTCGGGTTGGCCCAGGGCGACCAGACAGCACAGCCCGTGATCGGTCACGCCAGAGCGCTCGAGGCACCCTGACCCGCGAATCTCATCAGGCGCATCGTGCTCGCCGAGCCGATCGGCGGCTTTTTGGGCGTCTCGGACCCCATCATCGACGGCTAAACGCCGCCCGGCCCCACCATCCAGCCGGTAGCAGGCGGTAAAGCGGCGACAGGTCGATCTCCTAGAAGCCAGCACAAACCAACGCCAAATGGCCCTCCGGCAACCACTCCCACGGGTCCGGCGGCATCAAAACGGCTGCTCACGATCACACGCCGAGAAGGTCATTCCCATGCTGGGATTGTCCCGGCCACCCCGGACAGAACCACGGGGTTGCGCGACACCCACCGTTCTGTTCGAGCACCGCAGCGGCCTCCTCGGCCAGTGACGCCCTCGGCGAGCCGGGCGTTGCCCTGGACGCGGTCGAGCGTGAGTGTGCGGCTGAAGACGACCTTCGGCATCGCGCACCACACGTCGGCAAACGCGGCCCCGAGCTCGTCCTCGGGCAACGACGGATCGGTCTCACACCGAAGGCGTAGAACAACCTCATCAGTGGGGCTCAGTACCGGCTGACCCGGCCCGGCGGTAGCGGATGTGCGTGGCCAGCGGCGAATGCAACACCTCTACGGGCTCCAGCTCGAACGACTTGACGCCGTCGAAGATCCGCTCGCCACAGCCGAGCACGGTCGGGGCGATGTCGAGCGTGAGCTCGTCGACGACCCCGGCGATGAGCGCCTGGCGCACAGTCGCGGCGCCGCCCGCGATGTCGACGCCGTCCTCGCCGGCCGTCTCACAGGCCTGTGCGTAGGCGGCGTCGAACCCGTCCGTGACGAAGTGAAAGGTCGTTCCGCCCTCCATCTCGATCGGCTCGCGGGCGTGGTGGGTGAGCACGAACACCGGCGCGTGGTATGGCGGGTTCGGCCCCCACCAGCCACGCCAATCCTCCTCCCAGTCGCCGCGGATCGGTCCGAACATGTTGCGGCCCATGACGTAGGCGCCGCGCCGGCGCATGAGCCAGCCGGCCGCCGCCTCGTTTGCCTCGTTGGCGCGCTGGTCGCCGAGGTGCCAGCGGTGGAGCTCCCTTCCACGCTTGCCGAGCGGGTGCTCGCGACTCTGGTCTGGCCCGGCGACGAAGCCATCGAGCGAGATCGACATGTGGCAGGTGGTGTCCGGCATCAGCGCCCTTCTATGGTGGTTGCGAGTTGCAAGTCGTGCTCGCACGTTAGTCGAACCCCGGGGCGATAGCAAACTGCAAGTACTATCCGTCTCATGGCGATGCCGGGCACCAGCGAACCTCGCTCGGGCTGCCCGATCAACGCGGCGGTGGAAGTGCTCGGCGACCGCTGGTCGCTGCTCGTCCTGCGCGACGTGATGTTCGGCAACCGGCGACATTTCCGCGTCCTCCAGGGAAGCTCGGAGGAGGGGATCGCCTCGAACATCCTCGCCGATCGCCTGCGGAGGCTCGTCTCGGCCGGATTGCTCACACGGGCGGACGTCGGCCGCGGGCGGCGCGCCGCCTACAGCCTCACCGAGGCGGCGATCGAGCTGGTCCCGGTGATGGCCGTGCTCGCCGAGTGGGGCTTGCGCAACCGCCCGTCGACCCCGACGCTGCACATGCGAGCCGAACTGCTGGTCGACGGCGGTTCCGAGCTGTGGGAGGACTTCATGGCCGAGCTACGCAGCGAGCACCTCGGGGCGCCGCCGCCGGGCGGCCGCCCGACCCCGAGCCAGCCTCTGGCCGCCGCCTAAGCCGAGGCCGTCGCCGCTGATGAGGGCTGAGCGATGTCCGGTCCACACGGTGGTGC
>JALYZL010000163.1 GCA_030948875.1 Actinomycetota bacterium | reverse complement strand
CGCGCTCGGTGACGAGCGCGGTCACGAGCTCGGCCGGGGTGACGTCGAACGCCGGGTTCCGGCACGGCGTGCCAGCCAGGGTCAAGGGCTCGCCCCGGGCCAGGCGGACCTCGTCGGCGTCGCGTTCCTCGATCGCTATCTCCTCCCCGCTCGTGGCGCCGGGATCGATTGACGAGGTGGGCCCGACGACGAGGAAGGGAATCGCCGCGGCGCTCGCGGCCAGCGCGAGACCGTAGGTCCCCACCTTGTTGGCCACGTCGCCGTTCGCGGCCACGCGGTCGCAGCCGAGAATCACCGCGTCGACCGCCCCCATCCTCATCAGGCCGGCGGCGGCGGCATCGACGATGAGCTCGTGGGCGATCCCGAGCCGAGCGAGCTCGTACACGGTCAGCCGCGCGCCTTGAAGCAGGGGGCGCGCCTCGCACGCGATCACCCCGTCTAGCTGCCCCCGCTCGGCGAGCTCAGCCACGACCGAGAGTGCCGTGCCACGTCCGGGGCCGGCGAGCGCGCCGGTGTTGCAGTGGGTGAGGATGCGGCGCCGGCCGGCGAGCAGCGCCGCCCCGTGGACGCCCATCGCCGCGCTGGCGGACTTCTCCTCGGCATGGATCGCCTCCGCGGTGGCGCGGGCGGCGGCCGCCATCTCGTCGTCGGGCACGGCGAGGGCGGCGGCGCGGACGCGATCGACGGCCCGGGCCAGGTTGAATGCCGTCGGCCTGGCGTCGCGGAGCACCGCTGTCGCGCGGTCGAGCGCCTCCCGCCCGGAGTTCGCCGCGAGCTCGAGCGCCACCCCGTAGCCCCCGGCGACGCCAATCAGCGGGGCCCCGCGAATCGCCAGCCGCTTGAGCGCTCCGGCCACCTCCTCGGCGCTGCGCAGCGGGAGCTCGTCCTCGCGCCACGGCAGCTGCGTCTGGTCGAGCGCCCACAGGGTCTCGCCGTCGAAGCGGAGCGCAACGACGCTGGCGCCCAGGGGGCGGGCGGGCTCAGTGGACGTAGCCATGCTTGCGCGGGCACGCAACCCTGACCCCCCCGTTACGCCTGACTGCCGAGCATGCGATGACCTCACTCCTCGTGCGCCGGCCGATGCCGGCGGGCGCCAAACACGGCGCCGTCAGGCGCCGCATAAAAAAGAGCGGGATCCTACAGTCGGTTCTCGATCGACAGGGGTGCCGATTGCGGCTCTGCGGCCTCGGGCTCCGGGCCCGCCTCGCCGTTCGATCCTTCGAGTCCCAGCGCCTGCTGGAGCTCACCTGACTGGTACATCTCCATGACGATGTCGCAGCCACCGACGAGCTCGCCGTCGATGAACAGCTGGGGGATGGTCGGCCAGTTCGACAGGGCCGAGAGCTCCTGGCGGATCCGCGGGTCGGGAAGGACATCGACGGCGGCGAAGGGCTGGTCGAGCGATTCGAGGATCGCCGACACGCGGGCGGAAAAGCCGCAGCCGGGCGCTTCCGGCGTCCCCTTCATGAACAGGAGCACGGGGTTCTCGTCAATCGCGCCCTTGATCGCTTCGCGAATTGGGTTGCTCGTCTCTTCGGTCATGGCTCCTCACTGGGCATGGTCTGGATGGACAGGGCATGGATGCTGCTGCCGACGTCGGTTCCGAACACGTCGTACACGAGCCGGTGCTGTGCGATCCTGCTGAGGCCTCGAAAGGCCGGCGCCGCGACGACGGCGTTGAAGTGCCGGCCGTCGCCGGTCACCTCCGCTCGCGCGCCAGGAATGGCGGACTCGATCCGAGCCCTCAGCTCATCTGGGGTCGTGGTCACCCCTTTAGCGTAGCGAGGGCTGACGCTATACTCTCTGAAGCATGATCACTCTCACTGATAAGAGCGCCGTCAAGGTCCAGGAGTTCCTGGCGGGGCAGGCGGTAGAGGCCGACACCGCGGGTCTCCGCGTCGGCGTCCGCGGCGGAGGATGCTCGGGCTTCCAGTATGCCCTGGCCTTCGACGAGCAGCGCGACGGCGACACGGTATTCGAGGACAAGGGCATCCGCCTGCTCGTCGATCGCTCGAGCCTTCCCTATGTCAAGGGCTCGATCATCGACTTCGTCGACGGACTCCAGGGCGCCGGCTTCAAGGTCGAGAACCCCAACGTGATCGCAGCCTGCGGCTGCGGCTCCTCGTTCACCGTCAAGGACGAGGAAGAGGTCTCGGCAGTCTGAAGTCGGGGGCCGGGCGCTGGCGGGCCTGAGGCTCGCCAGGCGATGCTATAGACGACCCGTGCAGGGATCGCTCCGCGTCTTGAACGGCGTGTCCTGGCGGGTCTTCGCGCTGACGGTGTGCCAAATCGTCGTCGCGAGCGCTGGCCGCGGTGCGTGCGCGGCGTGGGCGGCCACTACCGATGCGAGCGTGCTTGGAGCGACGCAGTACGGCGCGGACACGAAGATCTTCTCCAGCGGGACCGACGGCGGGCTGTGGCAGCTCGTCTGGAACGGCTCCGGCCCGACCGAGATCCCCCGGAACGGCCGGGTCGCTCACCTCGGCACCGATCGAGGCCGTGCACGGATCGACCCTCGACGTGTACTGGCGCGGCGGTGACGGGGGACTGAACTATGTACGCCTCAGGGGTTCCTCCTGGAGCCGGGCCACCGAACGGATCGCCATTCGGATTCGCGACAGCCGCAAGCCTACCGCGCGGCTGCTCTAGGTCGCTTACGGCCCTCCGACGGTCACCGGCGTGGCGTCAAGCGAGCGCCACAGGAAACGGCAGGCAAGCGAGCGGTACGGGCGCCAGGGCTCCGCCAGCTCCTCGATCGTCGCGGGGTTGGGAAGCTGCGGGCTTCGCCCGGTCAGCTCGTAGCGGATCATGATCGCGCGGCGGATCCCGAGGTCGCCGACGGCGAGGACGTCGGGGCGCTGGAGATGGAACATGAGGAACATGTGGGCGCTCCAGGTCCCGATTCCCTTGACGGCGACGAGCTCGGCGATCACCTCGTCGTCGGGAAGATCCTCGAGGCGGTCGAGCTCGAGCTCACCGGCGAGGACGTGCTCGGCGAGCGAGCGCAGGTACCTGACCTTCGCGTGCGATAGGCCGGCGGCGACGCGGAGCTCGTCGGGGTCGTCGTCGAGCACCTCCTGCGGGGTCGGGGTACGACCTCCGAAGCGCTCGGTCAACCGCCCGTAGATGGCGCGCGCGGCCTTGGTCGAGAGCTGCTGGCCGATGATCGAGCGCACGAGCGCGCCGTAGTGATCCGCCGGGCGGCCGGCGCGGGCGTCGCCGAGTACGTCGGCGCCGACCTCGTCGATCACGCGGCGGAGCACGGGGTCGGCGGCGCGGAGATGCTCGACGGGGTCGAGCACCGCGCTCGCACTCATCGGGTGGGTGCGGGTTCCGAGAGGCTCAGCGCCGCACCATCGAGCGCGCCGAGCGCGCGCTCGACCGAGCACGAGATGCAGGTCAGGGTCGGCGTGTCGCGCAGCGTGTAGGAGCTCGACTCGGTCCCGCGCAGGCGCTGGACGAGATCGAGGAAGTCGGCCGGGTTGTCGGTCTCGAAGGCGACCACGAACTCCTGGTCGTCGAGGCCGAACGAATAGCTCGTGTTCAGGTCGATGCTCGGGAACTCACGTCCGACGCGGATGTGATCCTGCATGATCCGCCAGCGCTCGTCGGCGGGCAGCGCGTACCAGGCGCGCGTCTTCACGAACGGATACACGAAGAGGTACTTGGCATGTGCGGGTCGAACCTCGAGGCGCGATTCCTCGGAGTATTCCGAGGGCTTGGTCATCGCCAGGAACGAGTACGGGGTCGTGCACCACTTCATCAGCCCGCTTTGCGCCAGGACGACGTGGAACTCGTGGATGCGCTCGAGGTTCTGGGCCTGGCCGAGCAGCATCAGGTCCGCATCTCCGCGCGTCCCCACGAGCGAGAAAGCACGCAGGAGATGGCCTTCGGCGAAGTCCTCGCACGCGGCGATGAACTCGCGCTTGTCATTCGCACGCGTGTCTTCGTCCAGGCGACGCCAGGCGGGCTCGACCTTGAGGAACGTGTACTTGACGAAGTGCCGGACGGGCATGCAAGTGGATGATAGGGGCCGCCCGATGGTCGCCCGTGGGGGCAGGAATGAGAATTCCGCCCGGCTTTAGGCAGGCGTTACCATGAGGAACATGCGAATAGCCTTGGTGTCGCCGTATTCGTGGACTTATCCGGGCGGCGTCACGAGGCATATCGAAGCCCTGGCCGAACGCTTCCTCGCCGACGGCCACGAGGTTCGCGTACTCGCGCCGTACGACCCCGACGACCGTCTCTCGACGGCGCTTCACCGTGGCGCACGGCCCCAGCCGCGCCCAGCCCCGGACTACCTCGTGCCGCTGGGGCGCTCGGTCGGATTCAAGGCCAACGGCGCGGTGTCGAACCTGTCGATCACGCCCTACGGCGTGGCCACCATGCACCACGAGCTCCGCACCGGCGGCTACGACGTGGTCCACATCCACGAGCCGATTGCCCCGGTCCCGGCCTGGGTGGGTGCCGACCACGTCCAGCTCCCGCTCGTGGGGACGTTCCACAGCTTCTCCGAGAGCCGCCTCTCGAACGGGATCGCCAACCTCGTCGGAGCGCGCCGGGTGCTCAACCACCTGCACGTGCGCATCGCCGTCTCCGAAGCGGCAGCGTGGACCGGTCGTCGCTTCTTCGGCGGTCATTACCGCGTGATCCCCAACGGAGTCGAGATCCCGCCCGTGCCGGTCGTCCGCCGGCCGGGCGATCGGCTGCGGATCGCCTTCGTCGGGCAGTCGGTCGAGCGCAAGGGCCTGCCCATCCTCCTGCGCGCCTTCGAGGCGCTCAGGGAGCACGTTCCCGCCGAGCTCACGGTGGTCGGCGCCAGTCGGGAGGAGATCGCCCCGATGCTCCTCGACGACGGATTGGGCATTCGCGCCCTCGGCAAGGCCAGCGAGGAGGAGAAGCGCGCCGCGCTTGAGCACGCCGACGTCCTGTGCGCGCCCTCGCTCGGGGGTGAGAGCTTCGGGATGGTCCTGACCGAAGCGTTCGCGGCCGGCGTGCCCGTGGTCGCCTCCGACATCGCCGGCTACCGCGACGTCGTACGCGACGGCATCGACGGCGTGCTCGTCCCGCGGGGCGACGCCCAGGCGGTCGCCGAGGCGCTGCGCGATCTCTGGCTCGAGCCCGAGCGGCGCCGGGAGATGGGTCGGGCCGCGGGCGAACGGGCGATGCGCTTCGCATGGCCGAGTGTCGCCGCCGAGGTGTTGACCGCCTACGAGGACGCGATCGCCGCGCCGGCCCCCGAGGGCGTCGGGCAACGCGTGGCCGTCCGGATCGGCGCCCGCTCGGCCGACCTCAAGCCGCGCGCCAAGCCGCAGCGCCTTCCCAGCCTCGAGCCGCCGCTGCGCGGGGCACGCCGGCCGCTGGTGGTGTTCGCCCGCCGGGCGGCGCTGGCCTCCGTGTCGCTCGGCGGGCTGCTCCTCACCGTGCTCGCGCTTCAGAAGATCGGCATCGGGAGCGTCGCCAAGGCCCTCGTCGGGTCGAGTCCCTGGTGGGTGCTCGTCGGCCTGGCGACGATGTGCGCCGCGATGGCGCTCCGCGGGCTCTCTTGGCACGCAATCCTGCGCGCGGCGCTGCCCGACGATCGGATCCGCCTGGCGGACGTGATGCAGGGGACGTTCATCGGCGTGCTCATGTCGGCGACCCTGCCCGCCCGCCTCGGCGAGCCCTCGCGAGCGCTCGTCATCGCGCGACGGACCGGGCGGCCGCGCGAGAGCCTGCCGGTGGTGCTGGGGACGGTTGTGTCACAGACCCTGCTCAACATCCTGGCCCTGATCGTCCTCGGCGCCATCATGTTCTCCTCGGTCAACCTATTCAGCGGCCACCAGAACGCGCTCCTGTTCGCGGCCATCGCCCCCGCGGCGCTGCTCGTAGCGGTGCTGCTGGCTCCGGCGATCCTCCGCGCCGGCGCCGTGTCGCGCTCGACGCGGCTGCGCGCGTTCATCGTCCGCGCTCGCCAGGCGCTCGTCCGAGTGCGGTCCGGGCTGATCGTGTTCAGGGACCCGCGGCTCGCCGCCGTCGCCACCGTCTCCCAGCTTGCCGCCTGGGCCTTCCAGTGCCTCTCGTGCTACACGCTGCTCGTCGCGCTCGGGTTGGATCATCAGGCGGGAATCGGCGCCGCCGCGGCCGTCCTCTTCGCGGTCAACATCACCGCCGTGCTCCCGGCCACGCCGGCCAACATCGGGGTGTTCCAGGCCGCGTGCGCGGCGGTCCTCCATGCTGGCTGGCACGTGGGCGTGGTCGACGGGGTTGCCTACGGGGTCATCCTCCAGGCGGTGGAAGTGTCCACCGCGCTCCTCATGGGCATGCCCGCCCTCCTCAGGGAAGGGCTCTCGTGGCGCGAGGTCCGGCTGCGCGCCCTGCACACGGCACCGGTCAAGCTTCCCGCCCGCCCGGCCGTCCGGCGCCGCGGCGACACGGCCGAGAAGCACGCGTAAGTCGTCGGATACGAGTTGCTCGTCCTCCTGAACTCACGTGAGCTGGGGCTCGCGGCCGGGCAGGTCGGAGTATCGACGGCAACGTTCCGTAGGACAACGCCGCGGCTTGGCGGCCCGGCTGACCCAGCCGCTGTACCCGCGGGCAGGACGCCCAGTAATCACCGGCTACTTCACTTCGCCGCTCGGTCGACCAGCACGTGTGTGTCCGCGGGCCGAGCGCCGCTTGGCGGGCGACCGGATATGCGTGGTGACGACGACGCTGGAGAAGCTGTCGTTGGGGCCGACGGCCACGGCTTCCGCACGGTTGGCATTGCGCCGGTACCTGAAGACGATCGTGCGGTACCGGTGAACGACGATCCGACGTCCGGCCAGGAATCGCCCGTTCCGTCCCACCAGCGCCACCAACACCTTCGTGCTCGCGTGCACACGAACACGAACGACGATGTGGTTCCCGAAGCGGGTCGCTGTGAGCTGTGGGCGGCTCGGTCCAGCGGTGTTGGTGACATGGATAACGCTCCCGTCGATGGTCGGGTAGCCATTTCGGATGAGCGTGGCGCCGCCATCGGCAGTGGCGACGACCTGAGCCGCTCCTAGATTCAGCGCGGGCGCGGTGAACGCGACCTGGCGCACGATCCCGCCGACGCGCGTGAGGACGAACAGCTCGGTGCCTGCGCTGGCCGAGCCGGTGATGGTGAGGCTCTGTCCGGGGGTGAGCGGCGGCCCCATCGCCTGGGTGACCCCTGGCGAGGCTGACGAGCTGGTGCCCGTGCCCGCGATCGTGAGCGACCCTGATGTTCCGACGGTGCCGTTCTGGATTGCGGATGCGAGCTCGGTCGGATCGCACGCCATCGCGTTGACGTCCGGACCGAACCAGCTCTGGCAAACCTGCGGAATCCCGGCTGCCGCCGCGGATCGCCCGAGCATCCGGCTGACGTCCGCGCCCGGTCCCCACGTCCCCTTATTCTCGCACTGGCGAGCGCCATGATGAAGGAAGCCGGGATCGTTGTAGGCCGTCGTGAGGTCGTTCTCGGCCTGCAGCGGGATCGGGCCCGCGCGGTAGATAACGCTCGGCGGGACCACCTCTCCCGGCTCGAATCCCGTCACCGCGCTCCCCGGGCTCACACCAACATCGCCGCTGATCACACTCGGACCGGCGTTCGTGACAGTGCTCCCCGCCAGGACGGCGAAGCTCGAAGCGGTCCCGAGCGGCACCGAAGCAGCCTGCGCGTTCGAGGCAGCCCACGCCATCGCCAGAAGCCCCGTCACCAACGCACCCCCGGCACGAGCGCGGCCACGCCGGCGACCGCTCACCAAGCCACCTGATTGCTCGGCTCGTCTTCGTTGATAAGCCGTCGTACACGATCGATCAACAGTTGCTTGCTAGCCGAGAGCAACCGCGACTAACGCTTAGCCTTGGATCTCACAGACTTGTGGTCGGAACCCCAGATCGGCCAGAGGCGAAGGGTCCTTCTCGGTGCCGGCGATGAGCTCGTCAGCGAGGGCGCGAGCGGTCTTCGGTAAAAAACCCGACTTCATCCCGAAGTACACGGACTGGGGATGGTGGGAGACGATGGCCAGCGTCGACTGCTCGGGCTCGACCGCGTAGCCGCCGGTGAGCCGCAGCCCGATCGACGGCGCGTCGAGGAGCCTGAACACCTTCTCGTGCTCGGACTGCTCGGGGCATGCCGGGTAGCCCCATGAGTAACGGCGGCCCTGGCCGCGGTCGATGCCGAGCTCGCGGCGCACGCGCGCGTGCAGCCACTCAGCCGACCCCTCGGCTGTCTGCACGCCGAGGCCGTGGGTGAAGAGCTGCTCGGCGTACTCGCCTTCGGCCTCGAGCTGGGCCATGAGCTCGGTCACGGCGTCCCCGGCGGTCACGGCCTGGAGCGCGACGACGTCGATCTGGGGCGGGTGGGACGAATTCAGCGGCCGGTAGAAGTCGGCCAGGCAGATCCGGTCGTGCCTCGGCTGGCGCGGGAAGACGAGTCGCTCGAGCTCTCGCTGGGTGGGTGGGTCCGATTCGGGATCCCAGATGATGAGCTCGTTGCCGTCGGAGGAGCAGGGGAAGTAACCGAGCAGGGCGCGGGGATGCAAGTAGGCCTGCTCGCGCCACATCCGCTCGAGCCGGGGCTGGAAGTCCTCGCGGAGCAAGCGCTTCCACTCCTCGCCCTTGACGCCGCGCCCACCCCAGTGGAGCTTGAAGAGGACGTGGGTGTCCAGGTGGTGGTAGACCTCGTCGAGAGGCACCTCGATCTCGCGCGTGCCCCAGAACGGCGGCTCGGGGACCGGATTGTCGATGCGCGCCGCACTCCGCACCGAGGAATCGGTGATCGGCGGTCCGTCATCCACGGTCTCGGGCTGCTCGCGCAGGCGGCGGGCGGCCTCGCGGGTCTTGGCCACCAGCGCCTCGCGCGCCTCGTCCTCGATGATCTCGTCCATCCGGGCGAGTCCCTCGAAGGCGTCCTTGCAGTAGAAGATGCCGGGCTCGTAGATCTCGTCGGAGTCGGGTCCTTTCGGGTAGAGAATGCGCAGCCCGAAGTTGCGGTTGATGGCGGCGCCGCCGATGAGGATCGGGAACTGGAGCCCGCGCTCGTGCACCTCCTGGACGAGCAGCGGCATCTGCTTCGAGGTCGAGACCAGGAGCGCGCTCAGGCCGATCGCCGTCGCGTCGTGCTCGATGGCGGCGTCGAGGATCTTCGAGATCGGGACCTGCTTGCCGAGGTCGATGACGGTGTAGCCGTTGTTGGTGAGGATCGTGTTGACGAGTGACTTGCCGATGTCGTGGACATCGCCGAACACGGTGGCCAGCACCACGGTGCCCTTGGTGTAGCCCTCGACCTTGTCCAGGTAGTTCTCCAGGCGCGCCACGGCCCGCTTCATCACCGTGGCGGACTGGAGGACGAAGGGGAGGATGAGCTCGCCGGCGCCGAACTTGTCGCCGACCTCCTTCATCGCGGGCAGGAGCACGCCGTTGAGCGTCGGCACCGCGCCGATCTTCTCGACGCAGGCGTCGATCCAGTCCTCGACGCCCTCCTTCTTGCGGCGCAGGATGTGGTAGTGGAGGGCCTCCTCGGGCTCCATCCCCTCGGTGGGATCGGCCTTCTCGTCGGCCTCCTCGCTGGCGCCCTTGGACTCGAAATGCCCGATCAGGCGCTCGAGCGCGTCCTCGCGCCGGTTGAACACGAGATCGTCGGCGAGCTCGCGCTCGAGCTCGGGGATCTCGCCGTAGGGCGTGATGTGGTTGGGGTTGACCATCGCCAGATCGAGGCCGGCCTCCACGCAGTGATGGAGGAAGACGCTGTTGATCACCGAGCGGGCGGGTACACCGACGCCGAAGCTGACGTTGGAGACGCCGAGCGAGGTCTTGACGCCGGGGATCTCGGCCTTGATCCGGCGGATCCCCTCGATCGTCTCGACCGCCGAGGGCTTCCACTCATCGTCGCCGGTGGTCAGGGTGAAGGTCAGGGCGTCGAAGATCAGCGCCTCGCGGTCGAACCCGTGCTCGTCACAGCACAGCTCCACGAGCCGCTTGGCGATCTCGACCTTGCGCTCCGCCGTCTTGGCCATCCCCACCTCGTCGATGGTCAGCGCGATCAGAGCGGCGCCGTGGGCGTGAGCGATGGGAACGACGCGATCGAGCTTGGCGCGCCCGGCCTCGAGGTTGATCGAGTTGACGATCGCCCGGCCGGGGATCTGCTTGAGTGCGGTCTCGACCACTTCGGGCTCGGTCGAGTCGATCTGGATCGGAGCCGGCTGGGTGAGCGAGATCCGCTTGGCGAGCTGGCGCATCTGCTCGTCCTCATCCTGGCGCTCGGTGAGCGCCACGCACAGGTCGAGCACGTGGGCGCCGCCGGACACCTGGTCCTCGGCAATGGTCAGAAGCCCGTCGTAGTCGTCGCTCAGGAGCATCTCCTTGGCCTTGCGCGAGCCCTGCGAGTTCACACGCTCGCCCACGAGCGTGGGGCTCGGGTCCTGAACCAGGGGCGTGGCGGTGATCATGCTCGAGACGTGGGCCTGACGACGCGGTGGCCGCGGGCCGATCGTGTGACCCTTTACTCGCTCGGCGATCGCGGCGATGTGCTCGGGTGTGGTCCCGCAGCACCCGCCGACGATCGAGATGCCGTAGCGCTCGACGAAGGATCCGAGCACGTCGGCGAGCGGCTCGGGCTTCTCGGGGAAGATCGTCTCGCCCTTCGGGCCTTGGAGCGGCAGGCCGGCATTGGGGATGCAGTGCACGGGCATCGGGCTGAACTCGCCGAGGAAGCGGATCGCGTCGCGCATGTCCTCGGGCCCGGTCGAGCAGTTGAGCCCGATCACCTCGACGCGCAACGCCTCGAGGGTGGCGAGGGCGGAGCTGATGTCGGTGCCCAGGAGCATGGTGCCGCCCTGGGGCAAGAGCGTGACGCTGGCCTGGATCGGGACGGTGCGGCCCGCGCGCGAGAACGCCTCGCGGGCGCCGAAGATGGCCGCCTTGAGCTCGAGCATGTCCTGCGTGGTCTCGATGATGATGAGATCCACGCCGCCGTCCACGAGCCCGTGCGTCTGCTCGGTGAACACCTCGACGAGCTCGTCGAAGCCGATCTGCCCGAGGGTCGGGTCATCGCTGGCGGGCAGGAAGCCCGTCGGACCGATCGACCCGGCGACGAAGCGGTGCCCCCCCGCCGCCTTACGGGCGATCTCCGCCGCCTTGACGTTGATCTCCCGGGTGTGGTCCTCGAGGCCCCACTCCGACAGCTTGAGTCGGGAGGCCTGAAAGGTGTCGGTCTCGAGGACCTGGGCGCCGGCCTCGAGCATCGAGGCATGGACGCCCTCGATCACGTCCGGCCGGTTGAGGACGAGCGCCTCGTGGCAGCGGCCGGGCAGCCGGTAGTCGCGCTCGAGGCTAAGGTCGAACTGCTCGAGCGTCGCCCCCATGCCGCCGTCGAAGACGACGACACCGGCTCGGATCGCGGCAAGATAGTCGCGCATTCCCAGTCATCGTAGCAGCGGAAGGGCCAACCTTGACACGAGCGTGGCAAGGTTGTGGAGGTCGCCGGCCCTCGGGCGCAGGCCCCCGCGCGCCGCCCCTCGTAGCGACACGCCCGCGCGAACCGATGTCGTTTGGTCCGACCTGTCCGGACCAAACGACAGCAGTTCGTTCGTGCCGGCTGGCTTCCCGCGAACCGATGTCGTTTAGACCGACCTGTCCGGACCAAACGACAGCGGTTCACTCGCGGCGTCCCGGGCGTGCCACGGCTCGCGGGCGTGCCGCGGCTCCCTGGCGTGCCGCGGCTCGCGGGCGTGCCGGTTTTCTGTGGCAGGCTCGGAGCCTCGCCACGGGCGCCCCGCCCCGTCCGCCCGAAGCCGAAACCGATAGCGCCTAGCGCCCCCGCCCGATCTCGCGCCGCAGCTCGTTGCGGCCGGGCAGCGAGGCCGACAGCGGCGGCGGGGTGACCGTCCCGGGAGACACGCTGGCCGTGCGGGCGATCGCCTGCTTGGTCGAGTGCTTTCCCCAGTGCACGTAGACGGGGGCGTACTTGAGCAGCGCCGCCCATGTGAAGGCGTCGACCACGCCGGTCGGCGCGAGCCCGTGGGCGGTCTGGAACTGCGCCACCGCGGTCTGCGTCCTCGGGCCGTAGTCGCCGTCGACCGAGACGTGGTAGCCGGCCGTGTAGAGGTGCTCCTGAGCCCAGACGACCGGGTCACCCTTGAAGCCTCGATTTAGCGAGGCCACCTGGGCGCTGGGGACGAACCCGGCGAGGGTGGCGGCGGGCACCGAGATCGCGCGCCAGTTGGCGGTGGTCGCCTCCTGGTAGTCCCACCAGCTCACGCCTCGGGCCCCGTAGGCCATGGAGAGCTGGCGGAAGCGGATGATCTGGCGGGTGGGCGGATAGGCGAACAGCTGTCCGAGCGGATAGATCGGGCGCAGGTAGAGGCGGTTGAACAGGTAGGTGTGCGCGTAGACGTCGTCCACGGTCGTGCCGATGTCCTTCCAGTACATCTGCGGGAGGTTGTACTGAGCCCCGCCGGGCCCGAAGAACACGGAGTAGGGGAAGGCCGGGTGGTAGTCGATCCACGGAAAGCCCGCGAGCCCGACGGGGAAGTTGGCGCCGACCTGCGCGCGCAGCAGCGTCAGGTATCGCTGTGCGGCGGCGTAGCGACCCTCGTACTCGCTCTCTGCGTCGATGATCAGACACGACGCCCCCTCCCGGACGGCGCCGGCGCCGAGCCGCGCCTCGTCGGCCGGGTGCTGGCCGTAGACGTACTGCCATGCACACACGCGGAGACCGGCGGCTCTGAAGGTGGCGATCATCGGTCGCGAGAACTGGGCCCATGGGGAGCTGCCGTCGGAGCTCTTGATGAAGACAGTGCTGACGCCGTACAGCTTGGCCTTGGCGATGATCGTCGCGAGGTTGCCTCCCGACGACGCCGGGAGCTCCCAGATCCACATGGCCCGGCCGTTGAACGGGTTGCTCGGTCGTGGCGCGGGCGGTGAGAGGGTGGTGCCCGGGGCCGAGGTGGTGGGCGTGGGACTGGCGGCCGCGCCGCCGCCCTGGCCGATGGCCACGCCGATGACCGGGAGCTGGATGCTCACCGGAATCGGGAGCGGGATGGTCAGCGTCGCTGAGCTGCTCGCGCCGACGGCCAGCGAGGAGGGAACGCCGACCAGCACGAGGGCAAGGGTCACGACCAGAAGTGCGAACGGCCGACCGAGCCCCGGAACCCGACGACCGCACGCAGCCCACCGAGCGCGGAGGTCACTCGTCACGCGGTTCACCGTACTGGAAAACGCGTAGAAGCCCTGCAAGTTGCGGTGCGGAACATTTGTCCAGCCTAAGCGCCAAACCTCCACCTCCAGCGCCCTTCCGACGAAAAGCACACTGAGGGGCCCGCCTGTGAAACGAGCCCCTCAGTGCCGAGTTGGAATCAGCCGCCCCTATAGCCCATGTGCCCTCCTTTCCTGAGGAGAGATAGACAGGTTTGCTCAGGGATGACGATGCTTTAGGGGGGCTGGCGGCATAAGCGTGGAAGCCACGTCCATATCTGTGGATAGGTACTGACGAGCGCGATCGGCTGCTGCCGATACGGGAAGCGTGGAAAGTGCATCAGCGGCTAGTCCGGCACAGGGGAAGCTCCGCTGGGGAGGCGCTCATGGGCGCCCGCTGCGCTCGGCGACGTTCCGACATCTCGCCGCGGCATACACGATCAACGAGCTCGGCAACTGGGTCGGCGACGTCGCACTGGCCATCCTCGTCTACGACCGCACCGGCAGCGCGCTGGCGACCGCGGCGCTGTTCCTCGCGCTTCGCTTCGTGCCGGCCCTACTGGCGCCGCTCCTCACCTCCCGGCTCGTGGTGTCCGAAGCTTCGCGAGTCCTCCCGGCCATCCACCTCGCCGAGGGGGTGATCTTCGCCGTGATCGCGTGGATCGCCACGCGCTTCTCGCTACCGGTCGTGCTCGTCCTGGCCGGGCTCGACGGTCTCCTGGCGATCACCGCGAAAGCGCTGACACGCGGCTCGACCGCGGCGCTGCTGATGGCCGACGGCCAGCTGCGCCAGGGCAACGCCATCCTCAATCTGGGATTCACGATGGGCGGCGCTGTGGGCCCCGCCATCGCCGGCGTGCTCGTCGCCACGCTCGGTCCGAGCTCGGCGCTACTCGTCGACGCTGCCACGTTCCTGTGCGTGGCGATGATCCTCGCCACCGCGCGGGGCCTGCGGCTCGACTCCCATCCGGCCGCGGGGACGGTGAGCCGGCTGCGGGCGGGACTCCGCGAGGCATGGTCGCGGCCGGGCGTGCGCCGGCTGCTCGGGGCCCAGGCGCTCGCGCTCGTGTTCTTCAGCGCCGTGGTCCCGATCGAGGTGGTGTATGCGAAGGAGATTCTCCATGCGGGGGACTCGGGCTACGGCGCGTTGCTCGCGGCCTGGGGCGTGGGCATGGTGATCGGGGGCGTCGCCTACGCCGCCGCGCCTCGCTGTCGCCTGCTCCTGGTTCTCGGGTTGAGCACGGCGCTGATCGGGGCGGGCTACGCGGGACTGGCGCTCGCCCCAAGCCTCGGGCTGGCGTGCGCGTTCTCCGCCGTTGGCGGCCTCGGCAACGGTGCCCAGTGGATCGCCGTGGTGACCGCCGTCCAGCAGGCGGTCTCGGCCGTCGCGCAGAGCTCGGTGATGGCGGTCCTCGAGAGCATCAACCAGATCATGCCCGCGGTGGGCTTCCTCCTCGGTGGCATCCTCGTCGCTCTCGGCTCGCCGCGAACCGCCTACGCG
>JALYZL010000149.1 GCA_030948875.1 Actinomycetota bacterium | reverse complement strand
AGCTCCCCTTCCACGAATACAAGCTCAACGAGGTCTGGCTCGAACTCGTCCTGATCGCGCACAACCTGATCGTCTGGACCCAGACCCTCCTCCTCCACGGCGACCTCGCCAAGGCAGAGCCCAAGCGGCTTCCTCAACCGTAATGCCGACCTGGCGGGCATGCCGACCTCGGTCTGAAACACCCCGCAGATTGGTTGGTTCGCGGCGATCAAGGTCGGCATGATCGCGTCGCGTTGACGAGGGTGCTCTCGGTGATCGTCAACCGAGAGGAGCTCGTTGTGGATGGTTTTTCTGCTGGTCGGGTGCTGGGTCCGTTGGCGCCGCACGCGGCGGAGTTCGTTGTCGAGTTGGTCGGGCGGGGTTATCGGCCGCGGTCGGTGAGCGGCCAGCTTGAGCTGATGGCGCATCTCAGCCGTTGGATGGCCGAGGAGGACGTGGAGTTGGGCGGGCTGACCCCGGAGATGGCCGATCGGTTTCTCGAGGTCAGGCGCGAGAGCGCTTCCAGCTTGCGGAGTTGGCGCGCGCTCGATCCGCTGATCGGCTACCTGCAAGCGCTCCGGCTGATCCCAAAGCTCGCCGCCTCGACGGACTCGCCGATCGACAGGTTGGTCGCGGAGTATCGCGATTACTTGTTGCGCGAGCGAGGCTTGACGGCCGGTTCGGTCGCGCACTTGGAGCGGGTCGCGAGACTGTTTCTGGCGGAGCGCGACGTGCCGTTGGAGGACGCGCTGCGGAGGCTGTCGACGAGCGAGGTGACCGGCTTCGTGGGTGGCGCAGTGCGGGCCGGGTGGCCGTTCTGGTGCGTCGGCGAAGATCCTCACGAGCGGGCTGCGGTCGCTGCTTCGGTATCTGCACCTTGTGGGGTTGATCGAGAGACCGTTGGCGCAGGCGGTGCCGCGCGCGGCGGGCTGGCGATTGAGTTCGCTGCCGCAGCCGTTGGAGGCTGAGGATGTCGCGCGGCTGCTGTCGAGCTGCGCGCTGACGACGGTGGTCGGCCGGCGCGATCTCGCGATCCTGGTGCTGCTGGCGCGCTTGGGATTGCGCGCCGGCGAAGTTGCACGGCTGAGCCTGGACGACATCGATTGGCAGGCCGGAGAGGTCACGGTCCACGGGAAGGGATCGACCAGCGAGCGTCTGCCGTTGCCGCACGAGGTTGGCGAGCGGCTGGTGGGCTACCTGCGGCAGGGACGCCCGCCGGTGGAGTTTCGCGAGGTGTTCGTGAGCATGCACGCGCCACTGCGCCCGCTGTCGCCGATCGCGGTGACACAGGTCGTCGCGGCCGCGTGCAAGCGCGCTGGTGTCGAGCCCGTGCACGCGCACCGGCTGCGGCACACGCTCGCCAGCGAGCTGTTGCGCGCCGGGACGCCGCTGGCGCAGATCGCGCCGATCCTCCGGCACGCCAGCGTTGCGACCACGGCGATCTACGCCAAGATCGATCGGGACGCGCTCAGTGTGCTCGCGCGACCGTGGCCGCTTGCCGGAGGTGAGTCATGAGTCGGCTGCGCGAGATCGCCGATGACTACCTGCGGATGCGCTCGGCTACAAGCTCAAGCTCGCCGGCTGGCATCTGGAGAAGTTCGTGACCTATCTCGAGCAGACGGGCGCGAGCACGGTCACGATCGACAACGCGCTCACATGGGCGACCTCGGCCGGCAGCGACCCGTCGTATTGGGCGGACCGCCTGTCGATCGTGCGTCAGTTCGCCCGCCACCTGCAGACGGTCGATCCGGCCTGCGAGGTGCCGCCCGCCCAGCTATTGCCCTATCGCGCTCCGCGAGCGATCCCGTACCTCTACGAGCCTGAGGAGATCGTCGCGCTGATGCGGGCCGCCGGGGCGCTCGAGCCCGCTCTGCTGGCCGCGAACTACCAGACGTTGATCGGACTGTTGGCGGTCACCGGGATGCGGCTCGGCGAAGCGACCCGCCTGGACCGTGACCACGTCGACGTCGATCACGGGCTGCTGCGGATCCTCGACAGCAAGTTCGGCAAGAGCCGAGAGGTCGTTGTGCACGACACCACAATGCACGCCCTGCAGGAGTACGCGACGGTTCGTGATCGGCGGTTCCCGCAGCCGCGCTGCGAGGCGTTCCTGGTCTCCCTGCGCGGCACCCGGCTGCGCCACACCTGCATTCATCACATGTTCCCCCGGCTCACGCAGACCGCCGGACTTGCTGCTCGCTCGCCGCGCTGCCGGCCCCGGCCGCACGATCTGAGACATGCCTATGCGGTCAGGACGCTGCTGGAGTGGTATCGCGAGGGCGTCGATGTCCAGGCTCGGCTGCCGCTGCTCTCCACGTACTTGGGCCACGTCAATCCGGCGAGCACGTTCTGGTATCTGACCGCCGCCCCTGAACTGCTCGAGCTCGTCGTCGATCGGCTCGAGCCGACCATCGAGAGGTTGACATGAGCACGCCGCTGGCTCCCACCCTGGAGTCGTTCTTCAGCGACCGGCTGCTGCGCCAGAAACGGGTCAGCCCGAACACGATCGCGTCATACCGCGACACGTTTCGGCTGCTGCTGCGGTTCGCTGAGCGGCAGACCAGCACCCGACCAGCGAAGCTCGAGCTCACCCAACTCGATGCGACGATGATCGCCGCGTTCCTCGATCACCTCGAGACGGACCGCGGGAACAGTCCCCGGACTCGCAACGTGCGGCTCGGTACGATCCACTCGTTCTTTCAGTACTGCGCGCTCAGGCATCCCGAGCACGCTGCACTGATCGCTCGTGTGCTCGCGATCCCGCCCAAACGCAGCGAGCGACGGACCGTCACGTTCTTGCACCCGGAGGAGACCAAGGCCCTGCTCGATGCCCCTGATCGGACGACGTGGGCCGGGCGGCGCGACCACGCGCTGCTGCTCTGCACTGTTCAGACTGGCCTGCGCGTCTCCGAGGTGATCGGCCTAACTTGCGCCGACGTCGAGCTCGGTGCCGGCGCTCACCTCCGCGCGTTCGGGAAAGGCCGAAAGGAGAGGATCGCGCCGCTGACCAGACAGACGGTCGCGGTGCTCAAGGTCTGGATGCGCGAGCGCGCCGGCATGCCCGCCGACCCGCTGTTCCCGACACGCACCGGCAATCACCTCTCACGCGACGCGCTCGAGCGCCGCCTGGCCAAACACCTCGACTCCGCCCGGAAGCGGTGCCCGACGCTGCGATCCAAGCCCGTGTCGATGCACACCCTCCGGCACACCTCGGCGATGATGCTGCTCAGCGCCGGCGTCGACACCTCCACGATCGCGCTCTGGCTCGGGCACGAGCAGGAGCGGACCACGCACATCTATCTCCACGCCGACCTTGCGATCAAGCAGAAGGCGCTCGACCGCGCCATCCCGCCCGATGGGCGTCCCGGCCGGTATCGGCCACCCGACCGGCTGCTCGCCTTCCTTGAGAACCTCTGACGCGATCATGCCGACCTTGATCGCCGCGAACCAACCAATCTGCGGGGAGTTTCAGACCGAGGGTCGGCATGCCCGCCAGGTCGGCATTACGGTAACGCAGCCGCTTGGGCTCTGCCTTGGCGAGGTCGCCGTGGAGGAGGAGGGGCTGGGTCCAGACGATCAGGTTGTGCGCGATCAGGACGAGTTCGAGCCAGACCTCGTTGAGCTTGTATTCGTGGAAGGGGAGCTTGCGCATCCC
>JALYZL010000143.1 GCA_030948875.1 Actinomycetota bacterium | reverse complement strand
GATCATGGTCGGCGGCGACGCCTGCGACGTCGACCGAGCGCGGCCCGTGCTCGCCGCCATGGGCGGGGCGGATCGCGTGACCCACGTCGGCCCGGTCGGATCGGGCTACGCGATCAAGCTGCTCGTCAACCTCCAGTGGTTCGTGCACGCCGTGGCCGCCGCCGAGGCCTTCGCCGTCGGCCTGCGCGCTGGCATCGACGCACGCACGCTGCACGACGTATTCGTGTCGGGCCCCGCGCGCAGCTCGTTCCTCGAGCACGAAGCCCTCGAAGTCCTCGAGGACGGCGAGTACGCCGAACGCTTCCCGCTCCGGCTCGTGAGCAAGGACCTCGCGCTCGCCATCGACCTAGCGCACGAGACGGGCGTGCCAGTCGAGATCTCCGCCCTCACCGAACGCGTCTACGAGCGGGCGCGACAGCGCTTCGGCGATCGGGAGGGAGAGCTCGGCGCCGTCAAGCTCTACGAGGAGCTCGCCGGGATGGCGTTCCGGTTCGTCGCCGAGCCCGGGCCAAACGGCGCCGCCGAGGCTGGCTGTGTCGACTCTTCGCATCCCCTGGGTCCAGGATGATCATGGCGTGCGGGCGGCCCCCGGGCTTCAGGGGTTCGTCGATCGCCTCGGCAGCTAAGCGGCCTTCTTCGCCCTTACCGACCACGGTGGTCGTCGTGGGCGTCGTGGCGGCGCGTCTAGACCTGCCGCGTCCCGGCGGCGTGGTCCACGCGACTGCACGACGGCACGGAGCAACCCGACACGAGGCACTGCGCGCTCCCGCTCCGCGACAAAGGGGCGGTGACGGTGAAGTGCTCCTCGTCGTCGATGGCGCGCTAACGAGCGGCGCTCAGTTCGGGACGTCCGCTTGGCCACGTTACGCAGCAGCGCCGCTGTGCGAGCCGATCCCTCGGGCGCTTCGCCACCCCACTTCTCCGAAGCTCAATCAGGGGCATGCACGACCAGCGCTGAGATGCGACGGCCGACCGTGCCGTCGGTCACGAGGTAGGTCACCGTGAGGCGGCTGATCTCAGCCCCGTCGCTGCGTCGGCGCGAGAATGCCCCTCGGTAAAGCGCCGACGTGGCGTTCAGAACGGTGACTTCGGAGCCGAGGACGTCACTGTGGTCGTAGTCGGCGGCGCGCATCCCATCGATCTGTTCCTGGGCTGCCGCAACGACCCGGTCCTCGCTTGTAAGGGCGAGGAAGGCTTCATCCGTCGCGAGCAACAGCGGAACGCCGTAGTAAGCAAGAAGAGAAACAGCGTCGCTCTCGCCTCGCCCGCACGCTGCAAACGCGTCGAGGTACCCCCCGAACCACCGACTTACATCCTTGTCATCCACGGTTGCGGACCATAACCGCTTGCGCACCCTCAGCGGGCGTCCCCTGCTCCTAGGCCGCGGCTCGCCACCGGACCGGCCAGTCCGGCGGTGAGCTCTCCGGCCGCGCGCTAAGTAAAGACCTGTGATCGGTTCTCGGTTCGGCAGGATGGAGCGTATCCGCGGCTTCGTGCCGGCTCTCGCAGGGACGCGAAGAGGACGGCTCTCGCGGTCGCGGCCACAGGGCTGCATGCGCCAGACAATCCGGAAGTCCCGTGCAGGGCAGACGAGGCTTGCGCGTCGGAAGGAACTCAACCGCGAGTTGAGGTCCGGGATCGACTGCGCTTTGCCGTCAAGCAGCCACGCGAACATTGGCGGATCTAGCTGGGCGGCCGCGCGCGAGCTAGCACTCGAGCGGGTCCAGCAGACCGGCGCGTCTTGCGCTTGCCACGAGAGCACTCGCGAGTCTGAGCCGAATCAGAAAATCGTGTTCGCGTGAAGGGGCGGTCTGTTGTCGAGGCCTAGCGGCGTCCGCGGCTACTTCCCACTCGATGGCGTAAGCCACTCTCTGCTCTTAGAGAGCGGGTGATCTGGGTGCGAGGCGATCTGGTTGGAGGGATGTTCAGCAGCGGTCTTGACCCCGCCACGGAACGCTGAGTACGCGAGCTCAGTCGGGGATGGCGGCCACCTCGGGCACGACGATCCCAAAGAGGTCCCCGATGGCTGCCAGGCTGGCCGCCTGCAGAGCCGCGGAGGACACGGCGTCGGGGGTGCCCGGAAGAGCGCGAGTGGCTGTCGTGCTGGCAACCACGGTAGGTGAGTAGCCCAGGTTGAACGCCCCTCGCGCTGTGGAGTTCACGCACATGTGCGTCATGAACCCGGCGAGCACCAGATTGCGAGCAGGCGTGGCCTTGAGCCGATCGTCGAGGTCGGTCTGCACGAAGCAGTCGGGAAAATGCTTGACGAGCACCACCTCGTCTCCGCGCGGCGCCACCTGGTCGACGATCTCACCGATCTTGGCTCGCACGTCGTAGGGCGAACCCTCCCCAGCATCGTGCTTGAAGTGGATGATCGGGATGCCGGCCGACCGGGCCCGCTCGAGTAGCTCGGCGGCCTGATCCAGGGCGGCCGCAACGCCATCGAGCGCCATGACCCCCCGGACATAGGTGTTCTGGCAGTCAATCATGATAAGGGCAGAGTCGGCGAGGCTCGCCGGGATCGACGGCAGTCCGCTGAGTGCTCGTAGGGTTGTCGGCTCGGCCATGTCGGTCCTTTCGGGGCGGATCGTCGTGGCGTCAAATCTACCCGAGCTTGAGCCCGCCACGCGCTGTCGGCTTCCGAACACGAGGAACTGTCGAACAGCCGGATCTCGCGCGCCGAGACGACTCCATTGCCGCCGAAGCAGCCACGCCGATCTGCCGGAAGTTAGCTGAGAAGCCGCGCGCAGCTTGCACTCGAAGCAGCTCAGGAGAGCGTCGCCGGCTCGCGCATTGCCACGGAGTGGAGCGCGCGGTCATCGCGAGTCGACGCAAGTATTCGCCTGAAGGCGCCGGCGACCGGTCCCACGCCCGCTGTCGTTACCTCGACGAACTGGGTGTGACGATCGCTTGCGACGAATCCACGCGCGAGGACAACTCGCCGCTCACGCCTCCTTCGGCGACCAGCGCTCGTGGCGACGCCGACGCGGACGGGCGCTTCTCCCGCAACCCACGCGTCAGGACGCCTGTTCTCGGACCTCGGCGCTGCGTAGGCATCGCCCCCCGTCATGCTCGCAGCCGGGGTCCCGCTTCTGGCCAGTACCAGGGCGCAACCGCCGCAGGAACCACTGGCCGTCCGGGGCGCCGCGGCAGCGAACGGTGCCAGCGCCCCGTGCCCCAGGGTCAAGGCGTCCGCTGCGGACAGACGAGACCGCGGTCGCGTTCAACGCCCTCGACCATGCCGAGGTGCCACTCCAGCATCGCCAGCTTGGATCGCGCACCAGGTCAGGAGGGTGCTGCGGGAGGGAGTGCCCCCGGACGGGACAGCGCTTCGCGCAGGGTGAGCATCGTGCCCTCACCCGCGATCGACCAGCGCCGCGCCTGACGCGCGAGCCCGCCGCGCCGAGCCCTCGTGTCTGCCGCGCGGTCGAGCGACTCTTGCAGGAAGCGGGTGACCGCCGCCGGCGTGAAGGCCGCCGCCGGGAGGGTGGGTGGTGAGCGCATCGGCCGCCGATCGCTCACCCTCGGTGAGAGGCCGCGGGGCCTGCGGACTGGACGCCGGCGGCACGGGGGTCCTCACCGGAGCGCGGCGGCCCAGCGCAGCATCGCCAACACGGGCCGGGCCAGCTTCTTGGCGCGGCTGCCGAGCAGCCGCTCGGTGAGCAGATGGTCAGCCGCGCGCGCCGGTCCCTCGGCGAGTGTCGGGTAGGCGTGGATGGTCCGCGAGACGTGGCTGATCTGCGCTCCCTGGCTGATCCAGGCGGTCAGCTCGGCGATCACCTCGCCGCCGGCAGGCGCGCAGACGGTGGCGCCCACCAGCCGCCCGCGCGGGTCGCCCACCAGCTTGGCGAAGCCGTAGGCCTGGCCCGAGGTCAACGCTCGGTCCAGGGCCGCATAGTCGCTCTCGGCGATCTGCGTACGCTCGTTCCACTGTTCGCGGGCCTGGTCCTCGGTCAGCCCGATCCGGGCGACCTCAGGGTCGGTGAACGTCACCCAGGGAACCGTGCTCGAGACCTTCTGGCGAGCGGCGAACAAAGCGTTGGGGGTGGCGATCCGCGCATGGTGGGCGGCGACGTGGGTGAAGGGGAGCAGACCGGTGACGTCCCCGACGGCGTAGATCCGCCTGGCGCTCGTGCGCAGCCGCGCGTCGACCGCCACGGCGCCCCCCTCTTTCAGCTCGACCCCGACCGCCTCCAGTCCGAGATTGGTGGTGCGCGGGCGTCGTCCGGTCACTACCAGCACGCGGTCGAATTGAACCGGCGCTTGGCCGCCGCCGAGCACGAGCTCATAACCGTGATCGGCCTGCCGGATCGCGGTCGCATGGGCACCGACCAAGACCCTGACTCCCTCTCCTGCGAGCCGAGAGCGGACGAGCTCGCTCGCCTGCGGCTCCTCCTTGAGCAGCAGCCGGTCGGCCAGCTCGACGACCGTCACCTCGGCCCCGAGCCTGGCCATCGCCTGCGACAGCTCGCAGCCGATCGGACCTCCGCCCAGCACCAGCAGCCGTCTGGGCAGCTCGCGCAGCGCCCAGACGGTGTCGGTGGTGAGCGGGTCGGCGTCGGCGAGACCCTCGATCGCAGGAATCACGGGCGCCGAGCCGGTGGCGATGATCGCCGTTCGCCAGCGCAGCTCGCGTCCGCCCGCCTCGATCCGTCCCGGCCCGGTGAAGCGCCCATCAGCCTCGATCACCTCAACGCCGGCCGCCCGCAGATGCTCGGCTGAGTCCTGTGGCGCGATCGTGTGGATCACCCGCCACACCCGCTCCATCACGCGCGCGAAGTCGATCTTCGGGTCGACCGCCGGTAGGCCCAGCTCGTCGGCATGGCGCATTCGGTGGGCCGCCGTGGCGCTCGCGATCAGGCTCTTGGATGGCACGCACCCGGTCCACAGGCAGTCCCCGCCGGTCCGGTCACGCTCGACGAGCGCCACCCGGGCGCCGACCCCGGCGGCGATCTGCGCCGCCACCAGGCCGCCGGTTCCGCCGCCGAGGACGACCAGGTCGTAGCGGCGCGTCATGCCGTGGGATACAGGGGCAGCAGCCGCCGGAGCTGCGTGTTCTCCTGCGGGTCCAAGACGGAGTGCTGAACGCAGGCGGGCACTAGCCGGTCCTCGGCCGGATGCGCCATCGCATACGAGCAGGCCTGCAGGCGTTCCTGCGCCGCGCGCACAGCGGTGTCGGCAGCGACCTCGCCGCGCTGCATCGCCTCCCACGCAGGGCGCACGACCTTGGCGTCCATGAACGCGTGCACCACGAACGTCAGCGCTCGCGGTCGCCCGCGCAACAGCCGCAGGAGGCCGGCGCGTCGGGTGAGACGGGTGGCCCACGCGAGTGCGGCCGGGATCACGCACGGGTGGCGGGCGATCACCCGGGCTGTCGCGACCGCCACGATCAACGGCCGGCGATCGAAGTCCATGCTGCGAAACGACTCCAGGAACAGGTCGCGCGCGCGGAGATCGCGCGGGTCGGTGTCGTCAAGGATCGGCGTCCACCGTCCGCCGGCGATCACGCCGTGACAGCTGCGGTTACAGCGTGGGTCACCCATCTGCAGGTGCTCCCATGGGACGCGGGTGCCGATTCCGCGCTCGATCTCGCGCCAGACCGCATCCATTGAGACGGCGTGGAAAT
>JALYZL010000126.1 GCA_030948875.1 Actinomycetota bacterium | reverse complement strand
GTGTGCTGGCGGTCATCCGGATGCGACATACCGACCGCCGGCGAGCCGAGGCGCTTCGTCATCGCCTCGCGAGCATCGGCGCTCCGGTGCTCGGGCTGGTCCTCAACGCCGTCGAGCGCGAGCCTCATAACGCGTACGCCTACGGCTACGGCCGCGATGCAAGTCGCAACGGCACCGCGCAGCTCGCAGCGGCTTCCAACAGCACCTCAAGCGACGACGCGCTCGAGCGCAGCTAAGATGCGGATCACAGCCGCGATCGTCAACTTCAATCAACGCGCGCATACGCTCGAATGCGTTGAATCCATACTCGCATCGTTCCGGGCCGTGGACGGACCCACCCAAGTCGTGGTCGTAGACAACGGCTCGGCCGACGGCTCCAACGACGCCGTGCGCGCGCGGTTCCCACAGGTCTGCCTGATCGAGATGGGTGCCAATGTCGGATTCTCGTCAGCCGCCGCGAGGGCGGTTCGGGAGACCGCCGGCGACTGGGTTCTGATGATCAATAACGATGCCACGATCGCACCCGATGCGGTCGAGCTGATGCTGAGCGCCGGCGAGGCGCACCCCTCCATCGGCAGCGTGGCAGCGACGATTGTGTTTGCCGACGGATCGAGCATGATCAACTCGGCTGGATTCATGGTCGACCGCCTGGGTGTCGCACACGAACGCCTGCTTGGCGAATACTCGGACATCCTCGAGCCCGGCGTCGTCGAGGTATTCGGGGCCTCGATGGGGGGGGCGCTGCTACGGCGCACGATGCTCGAAGACATCGGTGGGATTGACGACTCGTTCTTCATGTGGCTCGAGGACGTCGACGTGGCTTGGCGCGGACGGTCTCGAGGCTGGAGGGCGGTACATCAGCCGCGCGCCGTGATTCATCACCATCACGCGGCGACCGCCGGTCACACATCCGACCTGAAGTACTACCACGTGGGGCTGAACCGGGTCCGCGTGCTGGCCAAGAACATGAGCACCCCCCAGCTACTCACGTACGCCCCCGCGATTGTCGCTTACGACGCGGCGTACATTGCCTACGTTGCCCTGGCAGACCGGACGACTGCTCCCTTGCGCGGCCGCCTCCGCGGCATCGCAGAGTGGCGCTGCTACCGCCGCGCGCGCCCAGCGGCGAACACCTCGGCAGCACTCGCTCCGGTCGCCGGGCTACGAGCCGCCCTCGGCCGTCGACGAGCATGGATGGCGCGTTCCTCGGGCGTGAACCGGTGACGCGTCTTTCCAGCCGCCCCGGGCCCGCCTCTCGCTGGCTCGCCTCAGGGGTGCTGGTGGCCGGCTCGGTGCCCGTGGCGCTGGGCATCGCCGTGCTGATCGTCCGCTTTCCCCCCACGCTCGGCGTCCCGCTCACGGCTGGCGCGGCTCTATTGCTCGCCGCGGGACTAGTCAGCTGGGGCGTTCGGGAGCGGCGGCTGACCTCACCGCCGGTGCTGATGGGGGTGCCCCTGCTCCTCGGCCTCGCCGCCGCAATGGCTCCGATCACCAAGTTGAGCTGGGGGTGGGACGGCCGATCGCTCGCGTTTGCGTGGGGGATTGCCCTCGCGCCTTTGATCGGGATGGCGATCTACCACGCGCTCGCCCGCACGAGATCTGAGCACCCGCACGCTCCAGTTGCCGCGCCGACCTCCCCAGCGCTGGTCAGCTGCCTTGGCCTTCTGCTCGTCGGGTGCGCGGCGCAGCTGTACCTATACGCGCAGATCGGTGGTGCTCCGCTGCTTAGCGGCGACCCAGGCAACGCCAAGGGACTTCTCGGCCAAACGTCTGGGCTCGGGCTGGTGAGCGGCTTCCCGGTCGATGCCGCGATCATCGCTGCCTGGACCCTGGCGAGGGGACGAGAGTGCCTCACCGTTGCGCAACGGCGGGCCTTTCTCGGCGTGGTGGTGCTCGTCCCTCCGTTCAATGCGCTTTCGGGTGGCCGCGTCGGCGTCGTGGTTGCCCTGATCTCGATGGCCTGCGTCTCAGGGTTACGCGTACAGAGGCGAAAGCTCGGATTGGCTGCCTGCGTCGTCGCGATCGCCGCTGCCTCGACCTACATCTTCATCTCGAGGATCCAGCACCAGGCCAACGACCCGGTCGCCGAACGCATACTCTTCGACGCCAGCGGACGGGCTCGCAGCCTGCAAGGCGCGATCTCGTCAGGCCTGCTGGTCAATCTTGGCGAGGGATTCAGAGTCGCAAGCGAGCTTCAGCGCGACAGGGTGAAGCTACCCCCCCTGACCACCAGCATCTTCTTCCTGCACCGTATCTTTCCCCGGGCCCAATCGTCTGACCTCATCGCCCAGCGTCAGAACGGCTTCTGGATCACGGCTACATATGCCGGGCCGTTGATTCTGGATCTTGGACCGGCCTCCGCGCTGGGCTGGGGCGCGCTGCTCGGGCTCGTCTTCGCCGCTCTGGATAGAAGGCGCCGCCGGGCCCCGGGATGGGCGTGGGTGTACGCCGCGGTCGCAGGACCGCTCACCGTGTCCTTCTACGCTGGTACGTTGAACGACTTCTCCTATCCCTGGGTCGACGTCTTCGTCCTTTCCATGGTCGCGCTGGCATTGACGAAAGCTCGACCGGCTCGCGCGGCGCGGACCAGCCGCTACTCGATTGCCCGCGCGGGCGCCCGTGGCTGAACGAACGCTTGACGCGACGAGGCGGATGAGGGTGCTCGGCAGCACACTCGGCGCCTCGCCTTGGCACTGGCAGAATCGGATGCTCGCCAAGCTCGAGCAGTGCCTACCCGATCGGGAGCTGATGGCGATCTCCGAGTGCTTCGCCGGCGCGCAGGCACTGGAGATCGGCGGTCCGAGTCCGTTGCTGACAGCTCGCGGACCGATTCCGGTCTATCCACGACTACGGAGCCTCGATCTTGTCAACTTCGCGCAGACGACCCTATGGGACTCCGTCGGCAGCGATGGAATCGTGCCGCGCCGATCCTTGGTAGCCGAGGCTGTCGCGCTCGGGGTCGAAGACTGCGCGTACGACGCCGTGCTCGCCTCGCACGTAATCGAGCACCTGGCGGACCCGGTCAGCGCGCTGCGCGAGTGGAGCAGAGCGACGAAGCCGGGCGGCGCGCTGCTCGTGGTGGTACCACACAAGGACGGGACGTTCGATCACCGGCGCCCGGCGACGACGATCGAACACCTGCTGGAGGACGCGGAGAAGCGGATGCCGGAAACCGACCTATCGCATCTCGACGAGATCCTGCGCTTGCACGATCGGCTGCTCGACCCGCAGGCAGGGTCGGCCGAGCAGTTCGCCGCGCGATCTCGTGACAACGCCCGTCACCGCGCGTTGCATCACCACGTGTTCGTATCGCGTACCGTTGGGCTGATGTGCGAGGCCGCAGGACTCGAGGTCGAGCGGCTGACGGCGCGACGACCGTTCCATATCGTTTGCCTAGCTCGCCGCCCGTCCGTTAGCCCCCCATCGCTTCGATGGCCCGCGCGAGCACGCCCGAGCCCGTTTCCCTCCGACCGATGGGGCAGACGATATCCTCGCTCGATTGTCAGCGATGCGTACTACCCACCAACCCTGACCAAGAGCGCCAATGGCCGCCTCGCGGCATCGTTCTGGAGGCTTGTTCGCGCCTCCTCTCGCCCTGTCAGGCACGCGACGCTCAGTATCGCCTTTGCGACTCGAGTGAACCAGTCGGGCAAGTTTCTCGCCGCCCAGGCAACGCGCGACCCGTCGAGGATTCGTCATTACACGCTGCGTGGCTCGGGAGTGTCGGTATTCATCCGCCATGGGACAGGCGACGTCGGGGCCTTTGACGAGGTCATCTTCGAGGAGGTCTACGAGCTTCCGCTCGCGGTGAAGGCCGTGCTGCGGGCATTGGACGGTCCGCTCGCGCTGGCCGACCTCGGCGCCAACATAGGCCTGTTCACCGCTTACATGCTGGCCAAGCTGGCGCTGCGGAGCGTCGTCGCGTTCGAGCCAGACCCGGTCAACGCCGCGCTCCTGGAACGCTGTGCGGAAGCGAACCGAGATCGCGCGCGGTGGCGGCTCGAGCGTGCGTGCGCCTCCAATCGAAATGGAGAGGTCCCCTTCCTCGGCGGGCGCTTCGCGGAGTCTCGGATCGCGACGGCGCAGGAGACCACTGTCCGCGTACCGATGTTGGACGTGATGCACATCTTGGTCGATGTCGACATGCTGAAGATTGACATCGAGGGCGGGGAATGGCCGATCCTGTCAGACAGCCGCATGAAGCAGGTCGGGGCCCGCGTAGTCGTGCTCGAATATCACCCACGTGGTTGTCCGGGAGAGGATCCCGAGGCCCAAGCCACGATGCTGCTTGACCGCGCCGGCTTCCGCGTCGTGGAATCCCTGCACGCGGGTCCCGCGGATCATGGCCTCCTGTGGGCCATCCGCGCCTGATCGAACCTGATGCGCATAGCACTTCTCCATGAACTGATCGGCGACCAGCGCGGGATGTCGGGTAACGCGAGGCTCCTGCTCGAGCTCGCGAACGGGCTCCGTGATCAGGCTCATGATGTCGTGCTGGTCTGTCACTGCTCAGCCTCAGCGGGCAATTTCGACCAGCTACCCGGAGACTTCGAGCTTCGGCGCGTAACAGACACTCCGAGGCAGGCGAACGGCAGGTTGACAGTGCTTAGACGTGATTGGCTCGACGTGCGTCAGATGGCGGATCTCGTGCCCCACGATGTCGACGTGGTAAATGCTCACGACTGTCTGCGCGCGGGAAGGATCGCGGCCGAGCGACTGGACGTGCCCCTGGTGTGGACGCGTAACGACGAGACGAAGTGGGAGCGCGCGATCATCCCAAGGCGCACGTCGCGTGGAGAGGCGAAGCTCCCCTTGCGCGCGGCACGCGCGGCGTTTGGGCTGTTCGACCTCTACGACGCGCGGCGGGCTGACGCGATCGCTGTCCTGTCGAACCATGACGCGGAGATGGTCCGGCTCGCATATGGGCGTGAGGGTCGAGTGATTCGCCTTGGCTCCGCCGAGCGCTTCTTCGAGCCGCTCGACCGGCCCGAGGCGCGTGCGCGCCTCGGTGTCGAAGGTGGCCAGTTCCTGGTGCTGGCGGTTGCCCTGCTCTCACCACACCGGCGCTTCGAGGATCTTCTCAGCGCGCTCGCGATGTTGGCAGACGACGACTGCGTGGTCGGCCTGATCGTGGGTTCAGACAAGTTTGCACCCGCGTACGCCGATCTGCTGGCCGACCGGATCTCACGGCTCGAGATCGGTCACCGGGTGACCCTGCACCGAACGCCGATCTCCGACATCGAGCTGCGTCGTCACCTGACCGCAGCAGATGCGTTCGTATTCCCATCCTCACGGCAAAGCTATGGCCAGGCGCCACTGGAGGCGCTTGCTTGTGGGACGCCAGTAATCGTCTCGAGTGGCGCGGGCGTACACGAAGTGCTTGCCGGACGTCCCGGCGTGCGAGTGGTCCCGCCCGGGCGACCGGAGGCGATCGCACAAGCCATCCGCGAGCTCCGAGCGAGCTCCCGCGACTGCGTTCGGCCGACCCGTGACTGGCTGCGGAACGAGCTGACCAATGCCGGCTACGCGAGGGCGATGGCGGGGATGTTCGAGTCGGTGTGTCATAGGGGCGTGCCTGAGATCGGGGTAGCCGATCTGGCGCCAGAGCCTGGATGACCTCGGCTCGACCTGGCCACCGGCGGACGGTGAGCCGGGTGTGGCGCCTCGGAGGCGTCCCGACTAACACTGCGGTATCGGCGGTCCGCACGGTTGTCCGCCTGCTGGTCGGATTCGCTCTGCTGCCACTGCTGGTGCACGGAATCGGCTCTGCACCTACAGGGCTGTTTCTGTTTGCGACCACGCTGACCGGATACTTCACTGCGGTGGAGCTCACCTTTGGCGCAAGCGTAACGCGCTACGTCGCCGAGTACCGCGCAAGCGGCTCGTCGGCCGAGCTGGCTGCCGCGATCCGGGGTTCGTTGGCGCTGTTGACTGCTATCGGTGTCGTCACGGCGTCGGCGCTCGCTGCGGTCGGGCTGCTCGCGGGACACGCGCTGTTCCACGAGACTGCAAACCGTGCTGCTGTGATTCCGGCGCTTCTCGTTGCCGCGGGGACGGCCGTCGCCTACTGGCCTTCGCGGGTGGGCGTCGCTGCGCTCAATGGGCTCGAGCGCTATGACCAGACAGCGTCGATCCAGATCGCCTCGTCCCTTGTCATCCTTGGCGGCGTTGCGGCGCTCGCCGGCAACCACGCGTCTGTCCCGGTACTGACAGGCTTCTTCGGCGTGATAACGGTGCTCGAAGGGATCGCCGCGGCGGCGCTGGCTTGGCGGCCGCTCGGGATTGACCTGAGCTGGACCCGTGGAAGCTGGCTTCGGGGCAGCTTCCTCCGCGGAGTGGCTCGCTTCGGAGCGGCCACCTTCGTGATCGGGATCGCCGATACGCTCTTGTACTCCTTCGACCGCACGATCGTCAGCGCGACCGTCGGAGCCACCGCGATCGTGGCGTATGAGCTCGCGCTGCGTCCGCAAGCTGCGGTGCGCACGATCTCAGGGCTTTCCGGAGTGGCGCTTGTGGCCCCCGTGGCGCGGCTGGCGGCGGAAGGACGCTACGAGGACATGCGCCAGCTCGTGTTGATCGGGAGCTTCATGAGCGTTGCCGTTACCGCACCGATCGCGGTACTGGTTATCACGCTCGCCCATCCGTTCGTTCTCGCGTGGTTCGGAGCTGGCTTTAGCCGGCAGTCGACCTACGTGCAGATCTTCACCTCCTATTGGGTCTTGACTTGCCTGACCACGGCCGCCAGCTCCGCGCTCGTCGGGATCGGGCGTCTGCGCGAGTTTGCCCGCCTGGTGATCGTCCAAGCGGTCGTGGCGCTCGTGCTGAGCGTCATATTTGCCTTGTTGTGGGGAACCGTCGGGGTCATCTGGGGCACGGTCATACCCGCGGCCGTGTCGATGCCGATCTTCATGCGCCTTGCGCTGAGGTTGTTGGGGATAGCGGTGCGGGACTTCGCGCGCGACGTGGCGATCCCGGTCTACGGCATGCTGGCGCCGTGGTCGGCGCTCGTGATCGCCGCACAGCTCCTCCTGGCCCCAAGCGGATACGCAGGTCTGCTCGCGTTCAGCGTGAGCGCGCTGATCGTCTGGTGCGTGGCAGTAGGCCCGATGCTGCTCACGCGCTGGCGCCGAGTGACCGGCGGGCCACCGAGACAAGCTCCCGACTTCGCTGAGGTGACCGCTACCGATCAGTGATCTGTCAAGAGGATCAGCTCGGTAAACGAATCGTCGGTGTATCGCTGCTCCAGCTGCCCCACGTCGCGAGCCGGAAATGACCTAGCCTTTCCGTCCCGGTCAGCGTCGCGAACATCGATCACGAGATCGAAGTTCTCGGCGATCAGCGAATGTAGGAGGTCGAGGCCGTCCGCTAGCCGCAGGCCGTATGGCCAGTACTCCACGATCACGGGCACGGAGCTGCGCATCAGATCGGGCGCGCCGCCGAGGACATGTGCCTCGTGACCCTGAGAGTCGATCCAGACCGCGCCGATGTCGCCGATCTCGATGTGGTGCTCGGCCAGCAGGTCGTCGAGCCGGCGCAGCGGCACCTCGATCGTGCCATCGTCTGCGTGACTGTGATCGCCACGTGACGTGAGGCGGACCCGATGATCTCCCGAGTTCGAGGATGAGCGGACAAGCTGTCCCGTACCTGAGTTCATCGACGCGGCGGCCCGGACGGTGTGCACCCGGTCGTCTAGCTCATTCGCCACCAAGTTGCACCTCAGTAGGCGGT
>JALYZL010000073.1 GCA_030948875.1 Actinomycetota bacterium | reverse complement strand
CTCCCGCCCGACGTGGCCGGGCGACTGCGCACGCAGGTCGTGCCCGCGCTCGGGGCGCTCGTGGCGATCGCGCTGAGCCGGGATCGGGTGCAGGCTGAGGCGGTGGAGACGGCGGCGCTCAGACGCTCCGATGACGTCAAGACGGCGCTGCTGCGCGCCGTCTCCCACGACCTCCGCTCGCCGCTGACGGCAATCGTCGCGGGTGGCCACGCCCTCGGCGCGAGCTCGCTCACCGAGGAGGAGCGTCGGGAGCTCAGCGCCGCCGTGGTCGGCGAGGGCACGAGGCTGTCGACCCTCGTCGACAAGCTCCTCGATCTCTCCAAGCTCCAGGCCGGCAGCGCCGAGCCGCGCCGCGAGTGGATCTCGGTCGAGGACGTCCTCCTGGCCGCGCGCGAAGGCTTGGCCGACCGTTCCGCGGATATCCGCTTCTCGATCGATCCCGACGTGCCCGTCCTGCGCGCCGACGGCGCCCAGCTCGAGCGCGCTCTCGCCAACGTGCTCGAAAACGCGCGGCGCTACTCGGACGGTCTGCCGGTCTCTGTCCACGCGCGAAGGATGGGCGCGCAGGTCGTGGTGCGGATAGTCGATCAGGGCCCGGGGATCCAGGTTGCGGAGCGCGAGCGCATCTTCGAGCCCTTCTACCGCGGCCCTGGTCCGGGCCCGCGGCCGTGGACGGGCTCCGGGCTCGGGCTCGCGATCGCGCGGGGCTTCGTCGAGGCCAACGGCGGAACGATCTCCGTCGAGTCGCTCCCCGGTCAGGGCACGAGCTTCGTGATCTCACTCCCGGTGGAGATCGCCGCCCAGGAGGTGACGGCGTGAGCTCGCCGAGCAAACCGCGGGTGCTGGTGTGCGACGACGAGCCGCAGATCCTCAGGGCGCTACGGGTGATCTTGCGCGACGCCGGCTTCGAGGCGGTCCCGGCGGAGACCGCCGAGGAGGCGCTCGACGTCGTCGCAGTGCGGCCGCCCGACGCCGCGATCATCGACCTGGTGCTGCCCGACCTCGACGGCGTGGAGCTGTGCGCGCGCCTGCGCGAGTGGAGCGAGATGCCGATCATCGTCCTTTCCGCCATCGGCGATGAGGACGCCAAGGTCCGTGCGCTCGCCGCCGGCGCCGACGACTACATCACCAAGCCCTTCGGCCCCCGCGAACTCGTGGCTCGCCTCGAGGCGAACCTGCGGCGCATCGCACCCGGGCCCGAGGAGGCGGTGATCCGCGCCGACGGGCTCGAAGTCGACCTGCCGCGCCGGGTGGTCCTGCGCGACGGCGAGGAGGTCCATCTCACGCCCACCGAGTTCGACCTCCTCCGCCTCCTCGTGCGTAACCGCGGCCGCCTGATGACCCACCGCGAGCTGCTCGTGTCGGTGTGGGGCGCCGGTTACAGCGACGACACCCAGGTTTTACGGGCCCACATCGCCAACCTCCGTCGCAAGATTGAACCGCAGGCCGGACCGCGCTATATCAAGACTGATCCCGGCGTGGGCTACCGGTTCGCGGCTTAGCGCCGCCCGCGCACGCCGGCGGCGTGTGGCTACCGGTTCGCGGCTTAGCGCCGCCCGCGCACGCCGGCGGCGTTTGGATACCGGTTCGCGGCCTAGCGCGGGCGATTCTCGGCCTTCACACCATCTGCACGCTGACCGTCGCTTTCTGCACGCGCCCTTGACGAGCGGCCAGGCACGATGTCGCCCATGGATATCGTGTCTGTCGCGCTGGGGATCCTGATGTTCGCGATCCTCCTCGCGCTGATCTGGGGGATCGACCGGGTATGAGCGCCCTCGGCCTGCCCGGGGCCTACTTCATCGCCCACATGGGCGCCGCCGACTTCTTTGGACTTGTGGTGTCGGTGATGATCTGCGCCTACCTGCTGTATGCGCTGCTGCGCGGGGAGAAGTTCTAGCCCATGACCTTCACCGGCTGGCTGACGATCTTCCTGTTCGTCGGGCTTCTCACCGTGATCGCCATTCTCCTGGGCGGTTACCTCGCCAGGGTGTACTCGGGCGAGCGCACCTTCCTCGACCCGCTCTTCAACGTTCCCGAGCGGCTCGCATACCGGGTGCTGCGTGTCGACCCCAACAACGGACAGAGCTGGAAGCAGTACGCGCGCAGCCTGATCATCTTCTCGCTCGCCGGGTGGCTGCTCCTGTACGTCATCCTGCGTACGCAGACCCTGTGGGACTTCACCGGGCTCAACCCGATGCACTACCACTCGGGTACGTGGGACGTGTCGTTCAACACCACCTCGTCGTTCCTCACGAACACGAACTGGCAGTACTACGGTGGCGAGACGACGATGAGCTACTTCAGCCAGATGGCGGGGCTGACAGTGCAGAACTTCCTCTCCGCCGGCGTCGGGATCGTCGTCGCCGTAGCAGTCATCCGGGGCATCGTCGGGCGCGGTGGTAACAACCTTGGCAACTTCTGGCAGGACATCGTGCGCACCGTCCTCTGGGTGCTCACACCGATGTCGATCATCATCGCCCTGGTCCTCGTGTGGCAGGGCTCGATCCAGAACTTCTCGCACTACCTGACCGCGAGCGGGCTCTCCGGACTCGGCCAGCAGATCGCCATGGGACCGGTCGCCTCCCAGGAGGCGATCAAGATGCTCGGGACCAACGGCGGCGGTTTCTTCAACGTGAACTCGGCCCACCCGTTCGAGAACCCGACCGCGTTCACCAACTTCTTCGAGATGCTCGTGGTGCTGAGCATCCCGGCGGCGCTCGTGTTCATGTACGGGCGGATGTCGGCCAGCCGCCGCCAGGGCTACGCGATCTATTCGACGATGATGGTGATGTTCCTCGGCGCGGTCGTAGTCGCCTATATCGCCGAGGCCCATGGCTCGCCCGCCCAGCACGCGGCCGGTCTCCACACCCACGTTGTCGCGGGCTCGACGGGCGGCAACCTCGAGGGCAAGGACCAGCGCTTCGGGATCGCCGGGTCGGCGCTGTTCGACGTGGTCACCACGGTCACCTCGTGTGGTGCGGTGAACAGTGCCATCGAGTCCTTCACAGGGATCGGCGGTGCCGTCCCCTTCGCCAACCTGTCCGCCAGCGAGGTGATCTTCGGCGGTGTCGGCACGGGGCTCTACTCGATTCTCCTTTACGTCCTCCTCGCGGTGTTCATCGGCGGCCTCATGGTCGGTCGCACGCCCGAGTACCTCGGTAAGAAGATCGAGGCCCGTGAGATCAAACTCGTGTCCTTGGGGATCCTCATTACGCCGCTCACCGCCCTCTTGGCGACCTCGCTGGGCGTAGCCACCAAGGCGGGTCGAATGTCGATCTCCACCGCCGCTCTCAGCCCGAAGGGCGGTGCCACTCCACAAGCATTCTCCGAGACCTTCTATGCCTACCTGTCACAGGCGAACAACAACGGCTCTGCGTTCGCCGGCTACACCGGCTACATGCAGCCGAGTCCCGGCAACATCGGAGCCCGCGGTGTCACCTTCGCCGACCTCGTCGGCGGCGGCGTCATGCTTTTCGCGCGCTACGGGCCTATCCTCTTCGCGCTCGCCGTCGCCGGCTCGCTCGCGGGCAAACGCATCAGCCCCGCCGGACTCGGGACCATGCGCACCGACAACCCGACCTTCGTGGTCCTCCTGATCGGCGTGATCATCCTCATCGGCGCGCTGACCTTCTTCCCCGCACTGCTCCTCGGACCGATCGTCCAGGGCCTTACGGGTCACCTCTACTAACTCATGAAACGCGACATCCTCACCTCAGCGATCGGCATCATCGTCTTCACCCTGTTCTGCGGGATCCTGTACCCGCTGGTCATCACGGGTGTCAGCCAGGTCGCCTTCCCCGGTAACGCCAACGGCCAGCAGGTCTTCGTCCACGGCAAGCTCGTCGGCTCGAAGATCATCGGGCAGAGCTTCGAGTACCAGGTCGGCAACAAGCTCACGAGCACCAAGGGACCGCTGCTCCTCCCCGAGCTCAAGTACTTCCAGACCCGGCCGTCGTCGACGGGAGAGCCGTACGTGAGCGGCGGGACCCCGGACAACGCCGCCGGTACCGCCTTCTCGAACCTCGGACCCAACAGCGTCACCACCGAGACCGTCCTCGCGGGGAATATTGCGGCTTACATCGCACTCGACATAGCCCCCAACGGCACACCGTATTACCCCGGCGGCCTCACTCCCGGCACGGTCCCCGTCGACGCCGTCAACAGCTCCGCATCGTCGATTGACCCCGACGTCTCGGTGAGGAATGCCGACATCCAGGCGTACCGCGTCGCCGCCATTCGCAGCATCCCGCTCGCGACGGTCGACAACCTCATCTCCACCTACACGGCGGGTCGCGGCCTCGGGTTCTCGGGTGAACCCGGAGTGAACGCGCTCGAGCTCAACCTCGCCCTCGACCGCCTGAAAGAGGGGTAGCTGATGTCCACCACTGCGCCCGCATCACCGGCCCCCCCACCCGCGCCGGTTCCAACCGCGCTTCATGGGCGCCAGGCGATCTCGCTGTTCCGGCGCGACATCGCCTACCGCGCGCTGATCGACAGCGTCAAGAAGCTCGACCCCCGCGTCCAGATCCGTAACCCGGTCATGTTCGTCGTCGAGGTCGGCGCGGTAGTCACCACCATCACCTGGTTGATCCAGCTCTTCGGCGGTAAGGCGCTGGGCGGCAACGACCCCTCCTGGTACACGTTCACGATCGCGATCTGGCTCTGGCTCACCGTCGTGTTCGCGAACCTGGCCGAGGCGTTCGCCGAAGGTCGCGGCCGCGCCCAGGCCGACACGCTGCGGGCGATGCGCCAGGAAACGATGGCGGTCCTCAAGGACGGCTCGAGCAAGCGCGCCGCCGAGCTCACCAAGGGTGACATCGTCGTCGTCGACGCCGGCGAGCTCATCCCCGGCGACGGCACGGTGATCGAAGGCATCGCCTCGGTCGACGAGTCCGCGATCACCGGCGAGTCGGCCCCCGTGATCCGCGAGTCCGGCGGCGACCGCAGCGCGGTCACGGGCGGCACGCGCGTGACTTCGGACCGGCTCGTGATCGAGATCACCCAGGAGCCCGGCCAGTCGTTCATGGACCGGATGATCGCCCTGGTGGAAGGCGCCTCGCGGCGCAAGACGCCGAACGAGATCGCCCTGAACATCCTCCTCGCCGGCCTGACCTTGATCTTCATGATCGTGGTGGCGACGCTGCGACCATTCGGGCTCTTCGCCAGCACCTCGATCTCAGAGACGACGCTGATTTCGCTCCTCGTCGCCCTGATTCCAACCACGATCGGCGCCCTCCTCTCGGCGATCGGGATCGCGGGCATGGACCGTCTCGTCCGCCGCAACGTGCTCGCGCTCTCGGGCCGCGCCGTCGAAGCCTCGGGCGACGTCGACGTGCTCCTGCTCGACAAGACGGGGACGATCACCATCGGTAACCGCCTGGCGTCGGAGTTCATCCCCATGCCCGGGGTCGCCGAGTCCGAGCTCGCGGAGGTCGCCCAGCTCTCCTCGCTCGCCGACGAGACCCCCGAAGGGCGCTCGATCGTCGTCCTCGCCAAGCAGTACGGCCTGCGCGAGCATGACATGACCAAGCTCAACGCGACCTTCGTCGCCTTCACCGCCCAGACGCGGATGAGCGGCATCGACCTCAACGGCAATCAGCTGCGCAAGGGCGCCGGCGACGCGGTGATCAGGTTCGTCGAGAACGAGGGCGGCCGCCCCCCGGCGGAGCTCCAGCCCGTGCTCGACCGGATCGGCCGCGAAGGCGGAACCCCCCTGGCCGTCGCTCGCGACGCGCAGGTGCTGGGCGTCATCTACCTCAAGGACACGATCAAGGAGGGCATGCGCCAGAGCTTAGACAAGCTCCGGGCCATGGGCATCCGGACGATCATGATTACCGGCGATAACAAGCTGACGGCCGCCAAGATCGCCGAGGAGTCGGGCGTCGACGACTTTCTCGCCGAGGCCACGCCGGAGGCCAAGCTCGCCCTGATCAAGGAGCAGCAGGCGGGCGGACGGCTGGTGGCGATGACCGGAGACGGGACCAACGACGCCCCGGCGCTCGCGCAGGCCGACGTCGGCGTGGCCATGAACACGGGCACCCAGGCGGCACGCGAAGCGGGCAACATGGTCGATCTTGACTCCAACCCGACGAAGCTCATCGAGATCGTCGAGGTCGGCAAGCAGCTGCTGATCACCCGCGGCGCGCTGACCACGTTCTCGATCGCCAATGACGTCGCCAAGTACTTCGCCATCCTCCCCGCGATCTTTGTCTCAACCTTCGCGTTCGGCGGGAGTCACCAGGGCCCCCTGCACGTGCTCAACATCATGGGCCTGGGCGCGCCCCGGTCGGCGGTGATCTCGGCGATCATCTTCAACGCGATCGTGATTCCGTTGCTCATCCCGATCTCGCTGAAAGGGGTCAGCTACCGGCCGATCGGCGCGAGCTCACTACTGAGACGCAACCTCTTGATCTACGGTCTCGGCGGGATCATCGCCCCCTTCATCGGCATCAAGTTGATTGACCTGATCGTGCACAACCTCCTCGGCGCCTAGAAATGGTGGCGCGGAGCGACCGCAGGGCGCGATGATCACGGATACATGGAACCGCGCAGCTCCACGGAGGCCGAATCACCGACCAAGGAGCGCCGTCGCGGCCGCTACAAGATCTTCCTCGGGATGGCGGCCGGGGTCGGCAAGACCTATCGCATGCTCCAGGAGGGCCAGGCCGAGGCCGAGGGCGGCCGCGATGTCGTGATCGGCTATCTCGAGGCCCACAACCGCGCGGAGACGATCGCCCAGGCCGATGGCCTTGAGCTCCTCCCCCGCCGGCGTGTCCGCTACCGCGACACCGAGCTCGAGGAGATGGACCTGCCCGCCGTCCTGCGGCGGGCGCCCGAGCTGTGCCTGATCGACGAGCTCGCCCACACCAACGCCCCCGGCCTCGAGCACGCCAAGCGCTACCAGGACATCGAGGCGGCGCTCGACGCCGGCATCGACGTCTTCTCGACCGTCAACGTCCAGCACCTCGAGAGCCTCAACGACCAGGTCGCCGAGGTGACGGGCACGCGGGTGCGCGAGACCGTTCCCGACGCAGTGCTCGGGACCGCGGACGATGTCGTGCTCCTCGATCTCACGCCGGAGTCGCTGATCGAGCGGCTCATCGCCGGGAAGATCTACTCGCAGGACCGGGTCCAGGCCGCCCTGAACAACTTCTTCACGATCGAGAATCTCGCCGCCCTGCGCGAGGTCTCGCTGCGCCAGGTCGCTGAGGAGGTCGAGCACAAGCGCGTGATCAGCGAGCCGCAGCTCGGCCGCCGTGAGGAGCGACTGGTCGAGTCCGTCGCGGCCCAGGCCATCCACGACCGGCTGCTCGCACTGGTCACCCCCACCCCCAAATCGCAGCGGGTAGTCCGCCGCGCGTGGCGCTCAGCGCAACGCCTCGGTGGTGAGCTCGACCTGCTGTGGGTGAGCGATCACGAGCCGCGCGAGGAGGAGCGCGAGCAGCTCGAGGCACTGCGGCGCCTCGCGAGCGTGCTCGGCGCCCATCTGCTCATCGAGCACGGGGACGATGTCGCCGCGACCGCCGCTCGGGTCGCGGAGGACCGGGGGACCACCTACATCCTGATGGGCAGACCCAAGCCCCGCTCGGCGGTCCGACGGCTGTTGCAACCTGCCCTCCCCTTCCGGCTGCTCAGCCTGCTCCCCGGCGTCGACCTCCGGATCGTCGCCGATCGCACTCGCCGCGCCGGGGGCAGCAGTGAAACCAAGGAGGAACCGTGACCGCGCTCCTGATCGTGCTCGTCGTACTCCTGGCCACCGCCCTCGTCGCGCTCGCCGCGACGCATCTGCAGTACCGGCACCGGCGCCCGACGAAGCTCCCCACCGCGGGAGCCGGACGGATCCTCTTCCCCTTCACGGCGGGCGCGCTCTCGCAGCGAGCGCTCGATGCCGCGCTTCGCCTGGCCCGCGCCGAGGACGCAACGCTCGTCCCCGTGTTCCTCGCCCGCGTCTCGATGCACCTCCCCATCGACACGCCGCTCCCGCGCCAGAGCGGCGTCGCGCTCTCGCTCCAGGAAGCGATCGAGCATCGGGCCACGGCGTGGGGCATTCCCGTCGATGCGAGGATTGAGCGGGGCCGGACGTACCGTCACGCGCTGCGCCAGACCTTCGAGCACGAGCACTACGACCGCATCGTCCTCGCCGCCGCCGCGCGTGGCAACGACGGCTTCAACGCCGGCGACGTCGCCTGGCTGCTCGACAACGCCGCCGGGGAGATCGTCGTGCTACGACCGGACAGCGACACGACGATCGGGCCTCCGCTCGCCCCGCGCTCCCTCCAGGCACTGCCGCCGGCCCTCGAGCGCGAGCGGGTCGGCTATTGATCGTCATCAGTCGTGGAGGCGGAACGGCACCGTCGCGACGATCACGTCGGTGCGGAAGCGCAGCGCGGTCGCCAGGAGCGCTCCGCGATGATTGTGGAGGATCTCATGGCGGCGCTTGCGGGGCTCGATCTCGATGATCAACACGGTGACGATCACGTCCTCGGTGGGGATCGCCTTGACGTAGTGCAGTACCGAGCGCACAAGCGAGCGATGCGGGTCCACGAGGATCTCGATCGGCACCCCCGGATCCCACTCGTCCCAGCGCTCCTCGATCCGCTCGCGCTCCTCCTCGTCGCAGGCCACGGCCACCGCGACCACGGTCTCTCCCAGCGACAGCGCCGCGCTAAGGACGCGCTCGGTCGCCAGGCTCACGGTGGAGGTGGGGACGACGACAATGCTCTCGCGGCGGCGGGGCCGTGGCGGGGTCTTGCCCAGGCGGAGCTCTCGTGCCACCTCGGCGTAGTAGCTCTCGATCCGCGAGAACATGATCATCAGCAGCGGGATGGTGATCGCCACCACCCATGCCCCGGCGAGGAACTTGGTGGCCATGAACACGACGACGGCGACCGCGGTCATCACCGCACCGGTTCCGTTGAGAACGGCCCGCCGCCGCCACCCCGGCGGGCGCGTGCGGCGCCAGAACCGGATCAGCCCCGCCTGGCTGACGGTAAAGCCGATGAACACGCCGATGGTGAAGAGCGGGATCAGCCGCTCGGTTGACCCGTTCACGGCCCACAGGAGGAGCCCGGAGAGAATCGCCAGGGCGACGATTCCGTGCCGGTACACGGGATGCTCGGCCCGCAGGTAGAACATGTGTGGCAGCCGGTTGTCGCGCGCGAGCAGGCTCATGAGCACCGGCAGGCCGCCGAAGCTCGTGTTGGCCGCCAAGCCGAGTACGAGCGTGACCGCGAGGTTCGAGACGTAGAACGGCCAGCCCGTTCCGAACGCGCCCGCGGTGAGCTGCGCGAGCATCGTCACTCCGCCGCGGGGGAGCACGTGATGGGCGCTGATGAGGATGGCGATCCCCACGAGCATCACCGCGAGGAGCACGCCGAGGCTGATCTCCGTCCGCTGCGCGGTCCGCACCCGCGGCTCCTTGAACGCGGGCACCCCGTTGGAAATCGCCTCGACCCCGGTCACGGCCGAGCAGCCAGACGCGAACGCTTTCAGGAGCAACACGATGCCGAGGGCCGTCGTCGCCCTGAACGTCTCCCGCGAGCCGATCACAGCGACCGGGTGCGGGTGGAACGCCCCGACGATGATGATCGCGAAGATGCTGAGGATGAACACCAGCGTCGGGAGGAGCAGGAAGCGGGCCGACTCGGCGATGCCGAACATGTTGAGTGTCGTGAGGAGGGCCAGGCCGACCAGGGACACGAGCAGGAGGTGGTGCGAGAGCGCCGGGAAGACGCTGCCGAGGCTGGCGGCGCCGGCGGCCAGGCTGACCGCGACGGTAAGGACGTAGTCGACAACCACGGAGGCGGCGGCGAGCAGGCTCCAGGTCCGCCCGAGGTCCTGCTTGGCGACCGAGTAGGCGCCACCGCCCTCGGGGTGGGCGGCGATAACCTGCGTGTAGGAGATCACCAGCAGGACGAGCATGGCGGTGATCGTCAGGATCAGGGGCAGCGTCCAGTGCAGCGCGCCCGCGCCCGCCAGGACGAGCACGAGCACCATCGCCTCGGGGCCGTAGGCCACGCTCGAGAGTGCGTCGAGGCTCAGGGCGGCGAGACCTGTGAGCACACCAAGGGTGTGGCCAGGGTGGTCCGGCCGCGTGGCGCGCCGGACGGCGGCGGGGGCCCGGCGCGGCGGTTCCGGAGCTGTCTCGTCGATCGGGCCATTCTTCCAGCCCCGGCGGCGCCTCGTGCCTCGCGTAACGTGGGTGGCGCAGGGCCCCGACGACATGAGCTCGCACACCGCCATTGCCCTCGCGCTCGAGATTGCCGCGACGACACTCGCCAACCTCGCGTACCTGCGCGAGCACGACGCCGCGGCCGCCCTCCCCTGCCTGTCCATGCGCCGACCCCTGCACTCGCTGCGACTGCTCCTCGGCAACCGCAGCTGGCTGCTCGGCTTCGCGATGGAGACGGGCGCCTTCGCGCTCTACGCCGGAGCGCTCGCGCTGGCCTCCCTGGCGCTCGTGCAGAGCATCGGCGCGGGCGGAATCGGCGTGCTCGCCTACGTATCGGCACACCGGTCCGGCCGCCGGCTCGGCAGGCGCGAGCTGATCGGCGTGAGCCTGTCGGTCCTCGGCCTGTTCGCGCTCGCCGTTTCGCTGGCCAGGGGCAGCGGCGAGGGCGGCAGCGGCGCGACCGCCACCATCCTCGCGTGGCTCGGCGCCACGGCCGCGCTCGCCGTCCTCGCGCTCTGGCTCGGGCGCAGGACGGGAAGGATCGCCGTGACGGAGGGCATCGCCGGCGGCCTGCTCTTCTCGATCGGTGACCTCTCGACCAAGCTCGCCACCCAGGGTGGCGCGCGCTTCGCCTTCGTTATCACGCTCATCCTCGGCTACACGCTGGGGACCTCGCTACTCCAGCTCGGCTACCAGCGCGGCGGCGCTCTCACGGTGGCCGGCCTCGCCACCCTCTTGACCAACGCCCTACCGATCGCGGCGGGAACCATCGTGCTCGGCGAACCGGTCCCCTCGGGCGTTCTCGGCGCCCTGCGGATCCTCGCCTTCGCCGCCGTCACCGCCGGCGCCATCCTCCTCGCCTCGCCGGACCAGCGGGCGCCGGGCCCGTGAGTTGCGCGGCTCGCCGCCGCTGCGTCAGCCGTGGATCCGAGCGCCGAACACGATGTGGCCCTCGACGTGGGCGATCGCCGGTCCGTCGGCGACGTGACGCACCTGGCAGGTAGGGCCGCAGGCGATCGCGTCGGTTGCGGCTGCGCCCTCCGAAGTGACGAGCAGGTCGCCGGGGCGCACGCCCGCGCCCAAGAGCGAGGCGGCACCGAGGCGGAGGACGACGCCATCGCCGGGATGCCGGTTGCCGGGCGTCAGGCGGTCGGCGACGAGGGCGCTCCACCCCGCGCCGAAGCGGGCAGGCACGAAGCCCAGGCTCTCGACGCCGATGTCCTGCCCGTGGGGCAGGCCCGAGTCGCCGACGAGCCGGCTGCTCCCGTCGGGGGCGATGGCAAAGATGCGCCCGCTCGTCTCGTCGGGGGCGATGAGATCGCCGGCGAAGCGTCCGAACGTCGCCGGGGCGACCGCGATCCCTCCTTCCACCTTGGGAGCGCTCCTAGTTACCGTGGTCACCCCGCCGCGGCAGTCGATCGCGTAGACGGTGGTGTTCGAACCCGCGGTCGCGGTGACGAGGAGCCGGTGGCCGAACCGCCCCGTCTCGTCGAAGGCGATCCCGTTCTCCCGCGAGGTCGCCGGGAGGGTGGCGAAGTGCCGCGCCCGGCCGGCGGCATCGATGGCGGTGACCCCGTTGACGGTCCGAAGCCGCAGCGCGTAGATCGTGTCCCGGCCGAACGTGCATCCGGCGCCGGCGACACGCGCGCCCGCGGACATCGCGATGTACGGCTCTTCGCCGCCTGGGCTCAGGTAGCCGCCCGAGGCTTTGGCGAAGGATCGCAGGGCGCCGCTGGGCGCTAGCAGCGCCAACCGGCCCGCGGTTTCGACGACTACCGACCCGTCGGGGCGAGGTCCGCTGAGGTCGAGGACCCGCGGGATGCGGGAAGCGGGCGTCCATCGCGTGAGCATGGCGGCGTTTGGTGCGGTGCTGCGGCCCGTGGCCGAGGCACAACCCACGAGGCTGAGCGCGGTGACCGCGAGCGCGGCCAACCGCACCGCCTCGCGGCCGGACAGCGGCACTCGCCGCGGTCCGGCCTTTCCGTAATCTACGACGCGTCGTGGTAGCTCCACGTACGTCATTGTGGCAGTGGCCTCTCGTCGTGGGCAAGGGCCGCCTCGACCGGGAGCTGCTGAAGATCCTCCCGGGCGGCAGTCGGATACGGTCGGGAGCTCGAGCAGCTTAAAGCCAAGACCGGATCTCCAGACCACGAGGACCAAGGCGCGCCGCCGACCGGGCCGGTCGGCAGGCTCGGGGCGACTGCCAGGCTATCGGTGTGTTCGAGTGCGCTGATCTCCCCAGATGTAGACCCTGGATGACGTGGCTCAGAACGTTGGTCTAGCCGGCCCATGCGTTCGGTGCGCACTCTGCTACGCCTGCCGATAAGGGCGGTGTGGGCGCAGTCCCTCTCAGCGCG
>JALYZL010000066.1 GCA_030948875.1 Actinomycetota bacterium | reverse complement strand
CTGGCCGGGTTCCTCGCCGCCTTCGCGGGAAGCGTGCTGGCCGGGGCGCAGCGGCGTGAACAGGCGACGCTGCGTCTACGAGGAGCACACCGAGGCCACCTGCGGCGAATGCTCGCGATCCGCAGCGCCCTGCTGGCGGGCGCCGGGAGCCTGGTTGGCACCGCCGGGGGGTTCGTGTCCGCGCTGATCGTGCTGGGTCCCGGAGCATTGGGGGAGGCGAGGGCAGGCACTCTCGTCACCTCGGCGATTCTCTCAGTGGTCCTTGGCGTCCTGACGACCGCCGCTGCGCTCTACGTTCCCGGCCGGCGTTCGCTTCGCAACGAGATTGCCCATGAGCGAGGCGAACTGGCACCAACGACAGTTCCGGCCTGGCGGCGCCGACGGCTTGACCTCGTCCTGTTGGCGGCGGCTGTGGTCGGGGAGGTCCTGGTGCTGAACTCGGGGGCTTTCTCCGCGCCCGCAGGATCGGTGTACCAAGGACAGGGTGTCTCGCTGCCTTCACGTCTGCTCACCGCCCCGATTCTGGCCTGGATCGCTGGTGTGCTCGTCGCCGTGCGCGTCATGCAGATGCTCATGACCCGTCTTCCTTTGCCGGCGCCTCCCCGCTTCGGCCCACTCGTCCGCGGAACGTTGGCGCGGAGCGTACGCCGACGCTCCTGGGCGCTGGCCGGCGCGATCATCTGCGTCGGTCTGGTAACCGGATTTGGGACCGCGCTGGCGACGTTCACCGCCACCTACGACGCCGCGAAGGCCGCTGACTCACGGTACCTACTGGGCGCGGACATCCGGGTGACCCCGAGCATTCTGAGCCGCAGTCCCCACCCACCTTCGTTTGCCCACAACCTCGTGGTGCCGGGAATCGCCGCCGCCACCCCCGCCGTATTCTCCGTCGAGAACGCGGTCCTCACCGGCCCATTCAATGAGGACCGCCAGAACCTGGCTGCGGTTGACCCAGCCGGTTACCTTCGGGTGTCGGCGCCCTCGGATCGCTTCTTTGTCAACACGACCGCCCGTGCCGCGATGCGGGCTCTACGCAACGACCCGCGTGGCCTGCTCGTGGACGACCACACCGCTACCTCGCTGCAGCTCAACGTCGGTGACCGTGCCCAAGTGCTATTGGCCCGCGGAACACACGCGCAGCACCGGCTGACGATGCACGTCGTCGGCCTGTTTCACCGTCTGCCCGGGTTCCCCGAGGGCGCAACCCTGCTGACAGACCTGCGAACCTACGAGGCATCGACGGGCCAAGCCCGGGCCGACATCTTCCTGGCGCGCAGCGCTGTGCCCGGGACGGACGGTCTCAGCCGCGCTGTGGCTGCGCTTCGAGCCGGCCCGGGCCGCACAGACCGGCTGAACATCCAGACCACCCACACCGCATTGGGTAAAGACCAGTCGAGTCTCACGGCGCTCAACGTACGCGGCCTCGTCAACCTGGACGGTACTTTCACGCTGCTGATGGCAGCGGCGAGCGTGAGCATCTTTGTCTTCGGGCTCGTACTGGAACGGCGCCGGGAGTACGTGACCCTCCGGGCGCAGGGTGCCGCCCAATGGCAGGTCCGCGCGCTCGTGGTTGGCGAGACAGGAGTTGTTGGGATTTCTGGGCTGCTCGCCGGGGTGCTGGTCGGGCTAGGGATGGGCGCTCTGCTCGTGCGCGTCTTACGACCGCTGTTCGTCCTCCCCCCGGCCGTTCTCGTGCCGCTAGGACGTCTGAGCCTCCTGATCGGGCTGGCGCTCGTGGCGACGCTCGTGTCGGCGCTCGTAGCGTCCGTGGTCCTGCGCCGCCTGCGAGCGACCGAGCTGCTGCGCGAGACCTAGTCCGGCCGGGCTGCCCGTTCTCGGTTTCCTGAGAGCGGCAACGACAGCACGAAGGAGCTCCCCGTCGGCTCGCGCGGCTGGACGGCCACGTTCCCACCGTGCACGTGGGCGATCTCGCGAACGATCGCGAGGCCGAGCCCGCTACCGCCAGCCTTGCGCGTCCGCGAGCCTTCGACGCGAAAGTATCGATCAAAGATCCGTTCGCGGACGGCATCGGGGACGCCCGGACCGTCGTCCTCGACGGTGATTAGCACGCAGGCGCGGGATGTTGACACACGCACCGTCACCACGCCGCCGTCCGGGCCGAACTTGATCGCGTTTTCGACGAGGTTTCGCAGCGCATGGCGCAGCCCCTTAGCGTCGCCCGGGACTTCCGCATGCTCCCCAACCACCCGCACGACAGTGCCGCGGCGCGCCGCGAGCTGCGCCAGCGCGCCGGCCACCGCGTCGGCTTCGCGCCGCAGGTCAACGGGTGCCCGGCCCGCCACGAGTCGTCCCTCGTCCGCAGCGGCGAGAGTGAGCAGGTCCTCAACCGTCGCGCTCATCCGGTCGACCTCCTCACGGACACTCACGAGCACTTCCCGCGCCGGCTCGGACAAATCGTCGGCCAGCAGGCTGACGTCGATCTCTGAGCGCATCGCCGTCAAAGGCGTTCGCAGCTCGTGAGAGGTGTCGGCGATCAGGCGCTGCTGTTCCTCCACGGACTGAGCGATCCGGTCGAGCATCGTGTTGAGCGTCGTGGCCAGATGCCCGAGCTCGTCGCGGGCCGGGGGCACCGCGATCCGGTCACGCAGCCGCCCAACTCCGATCAGTTCCGCGGTCGTGGTCATCTTCTCGACGGGACGCAGCGCCCGCCGCGCCAACCACCAGCCCCCGAACGCTGTGGCGAGCAGCGAGGCCGGCAGGGCGATGAACAGCAAGACGAGCACTCGGTGAACTGAGCGATCGACTGGCCCCAGCGACACACCCGTGACGAGGACCTGCTGCTCGCCCCGACGCACCACCCGCCGCGCGATGACGCGAAACCGCGAGCCGGAGCCCAATTGCGTCGATCTGAGTCCCGCCGCCCCAGCGGACGCCGCCGCGAGCGTGGGCCCCCGGAGCATCGGTATCTGCGAGACCGGGTCACCAAAGGCAGCCAGCACCGCGCCGGAAGGCGCCAGCACCTGTGCGGCCGGCCGCTCCCCCAACAGAACGGCGCGTGCTGCATCGCGGAACTCGAGCACCCCCTCGCCGTGGTAACCCCTCGCGATCTGTAGCGAAGCTGCGTGCAGGCCCCGATCAGTACCGCTGATCAAGTCGGCCCGAAGGCGCAATGAGATGAAGGTCCCCACACCGGCGAGGATCAACGCGAGCAGCCCCACGTACCACACGGTCATGCGGACGCGAATCGAAACGTTCACGGCTCAAGCTCAATGACAAACCCCACGCCGCGAACGGTACGGATCAGCTCGCGACCGAAGGGCGGCTCGAGCTTACGGCGCAGGCGCCCTACATACACATCGACGATGTTCGTCGAGCCCTCGTAGTTGGCATCCCAGACGTGGTCCAGAAGCTCGGTCCGGGTGGTGACGCGGCCCGGCCGGCGCATCAGGAACTCCAGCACGCCGAACTCGCGGGCCGTCAGCGCTATCGGGATGCCAGCACGCTCCACAACGCGGGTGGCCGGGTCGAGCCGAAGATCACCAATTTCCAATGAGCTCGGCCGCTCGGCCGGGGTACGCCGCACAAGGGCTCGCAGACGTGCCAGCAGCTCACCGAAGTCAAACGGCTTGGGAAGATAGTCATCCGCGCCGGCGTCAAGACCACGGATCCGATCCTCGACTGCCCCCCGAGCTGTGAGCATCAGGATCGGCGCCCAACACCCACGATCACGCAAAATCCGGCTGACTTCCAAGCCATCGCGCTCGGGCAACATCAAGTCCAACACGATCCCGTCGTAATCCCACACCAACGCGTTTCGCAACGCCTCCTCACCATCGCAGGCCAGATCGACCGCATAACCCGCGTGCCGGAGACCCTTGCCGATCACCCGCGCCAGCTTCTCGTCATCCTCGACCACTAACAGCCGCATCCCTACCTCCGCGGTGATTCAGCGGTTCTGCGTCCAGTCACGGCAGCGCCATAAGCGCCTCCCCCCGGGGGAGGTCACGGGCGGTCTCTCACCGTTCGTTAGCGAAGATCCTCAGCTCGGGGACGGAAACCAGCGGACGTTGCCCTCCGGGGCGTCACCTGGTTCGCCTCGCGGCTGAACCATGACCGAACACGCGGGGTCGTACCCGGCGCGCCTGCGCGTCGAGCTTCAGAGCCTCCGCGCTGGCCTCAGCCAGGCCCCGTGGCGTCAGCATGGTCAAGTTGATCAGCTTCTCGACGTCCTTGTGCCTACTCGCCGAGTGTGGGACGTTATCGATCTGGCCGATGCCCGCAGCGTAATACTTGAACTCGTTATCGGGCGCGGAGGCC
>JALYZL010000058.1 GCA_030948875.1 Actinomycetota bacterium | reverse complement strand
ACGCCGGACCGCCTGGCTGGCGCGTGTTCTCCTGTGGATCAGATGCGCCCACTGTTTTCGAAAGACCAGACACCAGAGACGTGAAGGGCAATCGGCGAGCGGCGCTAGAGATTCGTTGATAGACGGGCTTTCGGCACCTTGATGACGAGAGTCCTCCGATTGCCGGGGACGCCTACAGAAAGAGACGATGAGCATGCTGGGTCTCGATAACCCAATTCACATCCTGTTCCTGCTCGCCCTGCTGCTGCTCGTGTTCGGCGCCAGGCGCCTGCCCGAGATGGGCCGCTCGCTCGGCACCGGCCTACGCGGCTTCAAAGAAACGCTCAGCGGCGAAGACAGCCACCCATCGCCGCTGTCCGCCGGCGAATCCCAGACGCCCGTCGCAGCCGCGGCCCCCGGCCTCTCGTCTGTCCCCACGGCCGGCGCGTCGACGACCGCCAACCACTACGACACGGACACCCCGCAGAGTGAGGCGGGATCACCGCGGCGCGTTTGCGCAGCGGCTCGAAAATGAGGACAAAGACAATGGCTATCGCTGTCGGCCGGATCGTCCATGAGGGGATCAGCTCAGCGTCGTCAACCACCTGGAATGCGCGCGCGCCCGAGGCTGAGCACTGGATGACGTGGCGATTCGGGCCTCAGCGCACGCTACGCGCGAGGTGACCCTCCGCGCCTCACCCGATCCCATTGACGACCACCTACTGCGTGTAGTAGTCTGCGTGTGGAAGGCATCGTGTGAGGTTGGTCCACATCGGGCGGGCAGCACTTTGACTTCCGAGGTTTCCCCGAAGCCGGAGGTCGCGATGCCCCAAATGTCGGTTATCCCAATGCGCCAACGCGAGCGGCGCGGGTGCAGAACCAGCGGCTTTCGGCACGTCGACGAGTGGCGGGCGGATGCGCCTCGGTTGCACATACCCCGGCGATCCCAAACTCGCGGCTGCGTCTGCCTTCGGGTCGTTATTGCGGGAACGAAGCTTCGCTTTGGAGCGGCTCGTGGATGGCGAGGACCATGAGGGCCAACAAGGCCGGAGAACACCAGGCGCGGGTCCTTCAAGTTGATCTCGGCGTCGCCGGGCTTGGCTTGGTGGCAGTCGCGGTCGCGATCGCTACCGGCGTTCGGGCGATCCACCTCGGCGGCTCATCGGCTCACAGCACCGTGGTCGCCGGTCAGCGCCTGACCTATCCAGTGCTCAACGCCGCCGCCGTCGTCGTGTTGCTGTTGGCCGCGCTTGGAGTAGCGGTCGCGGTCGTCGCTGTCCGTCTTGGCCTGAGCGAAATCAGGTCGCAGCGGCGGATCCTGGCGCTGCTTCCCGCTAGCGGCAGGCTCCCTGGCCATCCCGACGTGGTCGTCGTTGATGAACCGAAGCCGATCGCGTTCTGCGCGGGTCACGTTCGCCCACGGGTGTGCCTATCCACCGGGGCGCTCGAGATCCTACGGTCCGAGGAGCTCGACGCGGTACTCGCGCACGAGCGCCATCACCGCGCCGCGCGAGATCCGCTGAGGCTCGCCGCCGCTCGGGTGCTTTGCGGCTCGCTGTTCTTCCTTCCGGCTCTGCGCCCGATCACCGCGTCCTATGCCGCGGCGATCGAGCTCGATGCCGACCGCGCCGCGCTGCGCGCGAACGGTGGCCGCCGAGGTCCGCTCGCCGCGGCCCTGGTCGCGCTCAGTGCGTCTGAGGACCGAGCGATGGTGGGGATCGCGCCTGAGCGGGTGGATCACCTGACTGGCGAACTACCGGCTTGGAGAGCACCGCTGGCTCTCCTGACCGCGGCGCTAGTCACCACCTGCGCGGTCCTGATCGTCGATCTAGGTCTCGCCCGCGGAGCGTCCGTACACACGACGCTCAACCTCCCGATGCTCTCCTCCAAGCCCTGCGTCGTGATCCTCGCGGCAATGCCGTTATTGGCCGGCTCCACCGCGCTCGTGCTCATCAAGCGCTTCGCGCGTTAACCCGGCTGTCGCGCTGGCATCGCACTTGACAGCCGCTCCAACCTACTACGATCGTGTAGTAGCAGCAGCACTTCCGCTGGCCACAACCACGGTGGCGCGGCCTAACTCCGCCGGCATCCGGTTGCGAGGGTGATGCTCGATCTTGCTAACCGCCGAGCTTGGCCGCCAAGGAACGGCTTGGGACCACGATCCGTCGTGGTCCCAAGTCCAACGGCTGCTCGCGAAAAGAAACCGCCAACGTGGCGAAGCGGTTGGTGTTGAAGGGCGGTGACCAGACCGCCAGGCTGGGGTACGCATCTGCCGGTGTTCTGGATCGGGATGGTCTTGATCCTGTCCAGTGCCGCGTATGACAGGCATCGACGTTGTTGCACCGCCCGCGATAATGTACTACACTGCTATAGTAGATCATACGGATCCGGTAGTTACCAGCCGGCACACAGCTCGTCTTCCTTCAAGTGGCGGAAGACGAGACGCGCAACATGAAGGGAATTGGCCAGGATGACGAGGTCACGGCACGAGCACCGCTGCAAGACGAGCGATCTCGCGCAGGTCCGCCATCGGATGCCATTCGGTCGGCGACCCAGATCTGCCGTGATCACCCTTGCTCGGCTGGCCGCGGTACTCGCGGTGGCAGGCTGCGCCCGGGCCATACCGACCACCCAGGGTGCCCACGCGACCCTCAGCGCCGACCACTCATACCTGGTGGATCAAGGGGGGCACGCCCTCTACCTCTTCAAGGCCGACAAGAAGGCCGAGAGCTACTGCACGGACGCGTGCGCGTCCGTGTGGCCCCCGTATGAGACGAGCGGGCAACCGACCGCCGGGAAGGGCGTCTCGCAACGTCTGCTGGCAACGATCGTCCGGGGCGACGGCGGCCGCCAGGTTACCTATGCGGGGATGCCGCTCTACTACTACGCCGGCGACGGTGGAAAGCGCGACCAGACAAGCGGCGAGGGCATCAGCCAATTCGGCGCCGACTGGTACCTCGTCTCATCCAAGGACGGTGCGTCGGTCGAATCAACCAGCACGGGCGGCGGCAGCTCGAGCAGCAAGGGCAGCGGTTACTAATGGCCAACGATCGACGCGATCCGCCGTACGCGCTGCGCATCCTAGGGGCGTTTGCTCTGCTCGCAGTCGGAGCGCTGCACATCGACCAGTATTTCGCGGTGCACTACAACGTGATCCCGGTTATCGGCCCGCTCTTCCTCCTAAACCTGATCGGGGCAGTAGTGATCGCGCTGCTGTTGATCCTCCCGACCGAGCGGCTTCGCGCCGGCGGGTTCATTGGGCCGTTGGCGCTCGCCGGAATCGGTCTCGCGATTACCTCTGCCATCTTCCTCCTCATCAGTGAGCAGACGACTCTCTTCGGGTTCATGGAGAACGGCTACCGGACCGAGATCGTCCTATCGTTCATCGCGGAAGCTGCGACCGTCGGACTCCTAGGCACATATCTGGTCACGCTCGTCCGACGCCATCGTGAGCCAGCCGCCCGGTAGCTCAGCCAAGATTTGCCGCCGGACGCGACACGAGTCCGGAGATCGTTGAGCAACTTCTGCAACGGGGATGCGGGGTCGCGCGAGGGCCCCGGACGATATGCCTCGCCAGTAGTGCGTGTCGCCGTGCCGTTCTCGTCCAGGCCTACGCCGTTGGCGGGCGACGAGCGGCGTCCGCACCTCGCGTTCGGCTCAACGGTCAGCCAAGCAGCTCGGAGCGGCGGAACGACGGCGGCGAGGACCGCCACCGGGCCCGACGACGGTTGATGGTCGCGATGATTCCGAGGACGGTAGGAATCGCGGCCAGGACGACCACGCAAGGCTGGCGAGAGAGGAACGGCGGGGCGAGCGTGGCCGAGCCGTTCGCGAGCTGTCCGGCCAGGACGGCAACCGTCACTAACAGGGTGATGACCGTAGCGGCGACAACGCACAGGAGGGCGGGGAATCTCCAGCTGGGCGGCTCGCCGAGTAGGTAGTCGATGCGGGCGGAGTCGATCCCTGTCGGACTCGTCGCGGAGAAGCTGAGCATCGCGCGGGCGAGGGCGGATCGATTTCCGGGTGCGGCGTTGACGGCACTCTCGTCGGCGCCTAGCTCCGCCAGCGCCTGCTGATGGTCGACGAGGTCTCCGAGCTCGGGGAGGAAGAACAACGCCCGCGCGAGGACCCGGCCAGCGGCGAGCCGCAGCGGGTCGTGGTGGCGCGCGTGGTGGCGTTCGTGAGCGAGCACGGCGTTCCGAGCGTCGTCATCCAGCATCGCAAGCGCTCCGGTGGTGAGGTAGACCCGAGGTCGCAGCAGGCCTGCACAAAACGCTCGCGGGTGCGTGTCGTCGATCAACAGCGCCCCGTACAGAGACTGTGGATGCTCCCGGGCGAGGCGTTGATGGAAGCGTCTCGAGGCTGCCAGCTCCCGCACCGCGCCGCTCAGCGCGCGGGCGGCGACGACCGACCCCAGCGCAGCGAGGATGACGATCACGATTGCGTCCGCGTTCGCTGTCGGGTAGCTGAGCCTCTGGCCGAAGATCGAGATCTGATGAGACGCCGCGCGTGACGTGACCCGCCAGGACTCAAACAGCCGGGCGATGAGGAAGATCGCCGACGCCAGACCAAGACCTCCCAGCACCAGCCCGGCGCGTGAGACGCGAATCGCAGCGATCGCAGCGGGCCGATCGCTCACCGGCGCTGGATCCGGCACCGACCGTCATAGACGATCTCCTGGCCTCGTTGGGGGGGCGACGCGGTCATCTCCTACTCGGGATCGTAGACCAGCGAGAGCTGGGACTGCTTCGACCTCCTAGTGCGAGCGCTAGCGGGCCGGACATCGCTGACGCGGTCGGCGCATGGCACGATCAGGATCTCCCTGACCAACGGCAGCACGTTCGAGGACTACGGCTACACCGGCCGAACGATCCCGCGCCTGACCCTGAGCCTCACCCCCGTCCGGGTCAGCACCCGCTTCATCCGGGCACCGGCCGGCGCTTTCTGAGTCGCGGGCATACCCGCTCGCCTATGCTGTCGCGCGCACATGAAGACGGCGATTCTCACCATCTCGACCTCGGCGGCGGCCGGACGCAGCGAGGACACCTCGGGCGAGCTCCTGGCCGAGCTGGCGCGGGAGGCGGGTGCCAAGGTCGTGGTGCAGGACATCGTGTCCGATGACCGCGCGGCGATCGAGGCCGCGCTCAGGCGTTACGTGGAGGAGGACGCCGCGCTCGTGTTCACCACCGGCGGTACCGGGCTCACG
>JALYZL010000358.1 GCA_030948875.1 Actinomycetota bacterium | reverse complement strand
GCGGCCGACGGGCGGGGACGGGCGGGGACGCGCCGTTGGTCTCGGCCCCGGAGCCGAGCGCGCCGCCTCCGGCGGGCCCGATGACCTTGACGTCGAACCGGCGGCCCGACACCTCGACGGTGTAGCTCTGCTCCACGTCCGCGTGCTCGCCATCGTCGCTTGAATCCGTCTCCTCGCCCGCCTGCTCCGGCGGTGGCGGCGCCAGGCGCTTCAGCCACTTGCGGTCCTCGATGAGATCGCGGCACGTCTCGGCGTTGGCCCACTGGGGCGTCTGGAGGATCGCCTCGTGGAAGGGAAGCAGCGTCTTCAGGCCCTCGATCTCGTACTCGCGGAGAGCCCGGATCATTCGCGCGGTCGCCTGCTCGCGATCGACGTCCCACACGACCAGCTTGGCGACCATCGGGTCGTACATCGGTGAGATCTCGTCGCCGGGCCCGACGCCCGAGTCGACGCGCACCCCGGGCCCGGCGGGCTCGCGGTAGGCGCCGATCCTCCCCGGTGCGGGAGCGAAGTTCCTGCTCGCGTCCTCGGCGTTAATGCGGCACTCGATCGCGTGTCCGCGCAGCTCGACATCGTCCTGGGAGATCGTCAGCGGCTCGCCCGCCGCCGCCCGGATCCCCTGCTTGACGATGTCGATGCCAGTCACCATCTCGGTCACTGGGTGCTCGACCTGGACCCGCGTGTTCATCTCCAGGAAGTAGTACTCGCCGTCCTGGAGCAGGCCCTCGATCGTCCCGGCACCGGTATAGGAGACGGCGGCCGCCGCCTCGGTAGCGATCTTCCCGATCCGCGCCCGGAGCTCCTCGTCGACCGCCGGCGCCGGTGACTCCTCGATCAGCTTCTGATGGCGGCGCTGCAGCGAGCAGTCGCGCTCGCCGAGATGGATGACGTTGCCGTGAGCGTCGGCGAGCACCTGCACCTCGACATGACGGGGATCGGGCAGGTAGCGCTCCAGGTACACGGTGGCGTCGCCGAAGAACTTCTTTCCCTCGCGCGCCGCGCCCTCGAAGGCTTCGGCGAGCTTGTCCTCGGTGAGCGCGACCCGGAAGCCCTTGCCGCCCCCGCCGCCCGCGGCCTTGATCGCGACCGGATACCCGATCGTCTCCTCGATCAGCTTGCGAGCGTCCTCGACCGATTTCACCGGCTTGGTGGTCCCGGGGACGATCGGCACCCCCGCCTTCTTCATCAGCTCGCGGGCGCGCGTCTTCGACCCCATCGCCTCGATCGCCGAGGACGGCGGCCCGATGAACACGATCCCCCGCTTCTCGAGCGCCTTCGCGAAGGCCGCGTTCTCGGCGAGAAAGCCGTAGCCCGGATGCACCGCCTCGGCCCCCGAGCGCTCCACCGCATCGAGCAGCTTGTCGATCGCCAGGTAGCTCTCGGCCGCGGGGCCGGGTCCGAGAAGGTACGCCTCGTCCGCGCGCTTGACATGAACGGCGTCACGATCGAGCTCGGAGTAGACGGCGACCGTCGCCACGCCAAGCTCCTCGCATGCGCGCATGATCCGCACGGCGATCTCGCCGCGATTAGCGATCAGAACCTTCGAGAACATCCGTTCGCCCGAGACTCTAGCGAGCGATGCATTGGACCGATTTTTCTAACTCTGGCCGAGCTCAGAGCCGTTCCCCGGCGTGAGCCGCCCGACGCGAGAGTAGCTACGCGACGCCGACGATCATGCCCGCGCCGACGGTGTCGTTCGTCGCCTCATCGATGAGGATGAAGCTCCCCGTCGTGCGGTTGCGCGCGTAGGAATCGACGAGCAGCGGCGAGGAGACGCGCAGGCGGACGCGGCCGATCTGGTTGAGGCCGAGCTCTTCCGCCTGCTCGTGCTCGAGCGTATTGACGTCGATCCGGTGCTCGAGCGTGTCGACAATGGCCCGCGCCGAGCGGGTGGTGTGCTTGATCGCATAGCGCCCACCGGGTCGCAGCGGTCGCTCGCCCATCCAGCAGAGGTTGGCCTCGATCTCGCGGGCGGCGAGCGGCGGATCGTCAGCCAGGCAGATCATGTCGCCGCGCGAGACGTCGATGTCGTCCTCGAGCCGGAGCGCCACCGACATCGTTGGGAAGGCGGCCTCGACCTCCCCGTCGTAGGTGTCGATGGCGGTGACCCGCGTTCGTAGGCCGCTCGGGAGCACGACGACCTCGTCGCCGGGCCGCAGGACGCCGCCGGCTACCTGGCCCGCGTAGCCCCGGTAGTCGTGATGCTCGAGCATCATCGGCCTGATCACCCACTGCACGGGAAACCGGACGTCGGCCAGATTGCGGTCGGGCGCGATGACCACGTGCTCGAGGTGGTAGAGCAGCGGCGGGCCCTCGTACCAAGGCATGGCCCCGGAGCGATCGACGACGTTATCGCCGTGCAGCGCCGAGATCGGGATGAAGGTGATGTCGACGATGTCGAGGCGGGCCGCCCAGTCGGTGACCTCGTAGACGAGCCGGTCGAACACGGCCTCGTCATAGTCGACCAGGTCCATCTTGTTGACGCACACCACGAGATGCGGGATCCGGAGCAGGGAGGCGATGTAGAGGTGGCGCCGCGTCTGCTCGATCACCCCCTTGCGGGCGTCGATGAGGACGACGGAGAGGTCGGCGGTCGACGCGCCCGTGACCATGTTCCGCGTGTACTGCTCATGGCCCGGGGTGTCGGCGATGATGAACTTGCGCCGCGCGGTCTGGAAGTAGCGATAGGCGACGTCGATGGTGATCCCTTGCTCGCGCTCGGCCCGCAGGCCGTCCATGAGCAGCGCCAGGTTCACGTAGCCGTCGCCCCGGCGCTCGGACGTCTGTACGACGTGGTCAAGCTGGTCGACGAGGATCTGCTTGGAGTCGAAGAGCAGCCGCCCGATCAGGGTCGACTTGCCGTCGTCGACCGATCCGGCCGTGGCGAAGCGCAGGAGCTCGCTCGTCTGGGTCTGCGTCAGATGGCCGTTGGTCGCAGCGCCCGGGGCCATTAGAAATAGCCCTCGCGCTTGCGGTCCTCCATTGCCGCCTCGGTCACCCGGTCATCGGCGCGCGTCTCGCCGCGCTCGGTGATCCGGGTGGCGGCGATCTCGGCGACCACGGTCTCGAGTGTCGTCGCCTCCGAGCGGACCGCGCCCGTGCACGTCATGTCGCCGACCGTGCGGTAGCGGACGCTGACATCGAACGGCTCCTCGCCGTCGAGCAACTCCACGTGTGGGCTGTGCGCGTAGAGCATCCCGTCGCGCTGGAACACGTGACGCGTGTGGGCGAAGTAGATCGACGGCACCTCGAGGTTCTCGGCCGCGATGTAGCGCCAGACGTCGAGCTCGGTCCAGTTGGAAATCGGGAACACCCGTACGTGCTCGCCGCGGTTGATGCGCCCGTTGTACAGCGACCACAGCTCGGGGCGCTGGCGCTTGGGATCCCACTGGCCGAAATCATCCCGGAAGGAGAACACCCGCTCCTTGGCACGTGCCCGCTCCTCGTCGCGCCGGGCGCCCCCGAACGCGGCGTCGAACCCATGCGTCTCGAGCGCGTCGAGCAGGGTGATCGTCTGCAGGCGATTGCGCGAGGCGCGCGGCCCGGTCTCCTCGATCACGCGCCCGGCGTCGATCGACTCCTGCACGTGGGCGACGATCAAGCGCTCGCCGAGCTCGGCGATCCGCCGGCCGCGGAACTCCAGCACCTCGGGGAAATTGTGCCCCGTGTCGACATGCATGATCGGGAAGGGAAACCGCGCCGGGCGGAACGCCTTCTCGGCTAGCCGCAGCAGGACGATCGAGTCCTTGCCACCGCTGAACAGCAGCACCGGCCGCTCGAGCTCGGCCGCGACCTCGCGGAAGATGTGAATCGACTCGGCCTCGAGCGCCTCGAGATGCGGGAGCTCGTAGCTCATATCTGAATCCTCCCGAAGCTCATACGTGGACCTGAGTTCATACATGGATACCGCACTCGGTCTTGTCCTGACCGGCCCACCGACCCTCGCGGCCGTCGCCGGGCTGGGTGCACGGCGCGCAGCCGATCGACGCGTAACCGTCGTCGTGGAGTGGGTGATAGGGAAGGTCGTGCTCGTGGATGTAGCGCCAGAGATCCTTCTCGGTCCAGTCGGCGAGCGGATTGACCTTCCAGATCCCCCGGCGCTCGTCGCGCTCGAGCTTGCGCGCGGTGGCCCGCGTCGCACCCTGCTCGCGGCGGATGCCGGTGATCCAGGCGTCGACACCCTCAAGTCCGCGCTCGAGCGCGTCGACCTTGGCCGCGCCGCAGCACCGCGCCGCCGTCCACGGCTCCCGCTCGCTGCGGGCGTTCTGGACTTCGATGTTCACCCCGAAGCGCTCCTCGAAAGCGCGCCACGTCGTCAGCGTCTCGGGGAAGAGCACGCCGGTGTCGATGGTGAACACCCGCGCCGCCGGCTCGGCCTCGCTGAGCATGTGCACGAGCACCGACTCCTCCTTCTGGAACGAGCACGCCATGGTCAGCTGCGGGTGGAAGCGCTCCACGGCATAGGCGATCACCGCTTGGGCGGAGGCGCTCTCGAGGTCGGGGGCGGAGACGCTCATGTAGGCGCTAAACCGCGCATTCGCCTTCGCCGCGCTGCACCTCGAAGGGCGCCTGGCGACTCCAGTCGATGAAGTAGTTCATGTTCTCCAGGCTGAATTCAACGGGGAGCGTGAGATCCTTCACCCGCGACTCGAACTCGGCGGTTCCGACCCGATCGACGAACGCGTTGAACTCCTCGCCCTCAGAGCGGTCGGACTCGTAGAAGCGCACCCAGCGCTCGACCGCCTCGGGGACGCGCTTGGCGGGCAGGCGCGCCTTCAGCCGCTGGCCGTAGCGCACGTCGCCGCCCTCGTACGCCCCGCCGATATGCGGGATGTAGGCGGGAACGGTGTGCTCGCCGACCTTGAGCGAGGCGCCGTAGAATCCGATGTTGGCGATGTGGTGCTGTCCGCAGCCGTTCGGGCAGCCGCTCATCTTGACGTGGATGCGCCGGGTGAGCTCGTCGTCGAGCTCGAGCTGGACGAGGCGCTCCTGGATCGCCTGGTTGAGGCCCATCGAGCTGGTGATCCCGAGCTTGCACGAGTCGGTGCCGGGGCAGCTGACCGTGTCGGTGATCTCGTCGGCGCCGGCCTCGCCGAGGCCGAGCTCCCGGAGCGCGCCCCACACCTCGTAGACGGACTCGTCGCGCACCCAGCGCAGCACCAGGTTCTGCTGCACGGTGGTGCGAGCGCTGGCGCCGGCGTGGTCGCGCATCACCGCGGCCAGGCCTCGGAGCTGCTCGGGAGTGAGGTCGCCGCGCGTGACCTTGACTTCGACGGTGGAGAAGCCTTCTTGGCGCTGGGACTGGACGTTGGTCTCGAGGAAGCGAGTGAACTCGCGCACGTCACCGTTGGGGCTCGCGTAGCTGTCTCGCCGGCCCGGGGCTTCTGCCTCCTCGTCGGGGGTGAAGAGGATCTGATCGAGCGAGAAGTCGCGCTCGCTGACCCAGTCGCGCTCGAGCTCCTCCTCGACCTGCTCGCGGAAGGCATCGATGCCGATCTTGTCGACCAGAACCTTGATCCGGGCGCGGGCGCGGTTGACCCGCAGCCACTCCTGCCGATCGAAGATCCGGAAGCACGCCTCGGAGACCTTCAGGTAGTCGCCGTTGTCGAGCTCGACGAATTCGTACAGCGTCGGCGCGATCCGCGGCATGATCGAGGTGCCACCGCCGACCCGCATCTCCACCCCGCGCACGCCGTCGCGCACCCGCGGCACGAACGAGATGTCATGGATGCGGGTGATCGCGTTGTCCTCGTCGGTCGCCGTGAACGCCGTCTTGATCTTGCGCGGCATCGCCTGAGTCGTCGGGTGGCGCACGAAATAGCGCACGTAGGCGCCCGCGTAGGGCGTGATGTCGAAGAGCTCGCCCTCGAGCACCCCGGCTCGCGGGTCGCCGGTGACGTTGCGCACCGTGTTGCCACATCCTTCGCGCGAGGACAGCCCGGTCGCGGCTATTTCGCGCATCAGCTTCGCCACGTCGGGCAGCGGAATGTGGTGCATCTGGATGTTCTGACGCGTCGTGATGTGGCCCTTGCGCAGCGGGACGTACCGCTCGATCACGCTCGCGAAGGAATCGAGCTGGTCGGGCGTGACGCCGCCGAAGGGCAGCTTCACGCGAATCATCTGCACATCCGGCTGGCGCTGGCCATACACGCCCTGCTTGAGCCGGAACTTGATGAAGTCGGTCTCTTCGGTGCCGCCACCGAGGAAGCGCGTCGACTCGGTATCGAAGTCGTCAAACTCGCGCCGCAGGATCGGAATCACGTAGCCGGGAACGTCCTCGATCACCTCGGGGTTCTCGAGCGATCCAGTACGGCCCGGCGAACCGGCGGCCACGGCGCTGTCAAGGGATGCTGGCTCCATCGTGATCCTTCCTGTCGTAGCGGACGGCAGGGCCCTGGGGATCAATATACCAAAAGGCTATCGGGTTAGGGTTGTTTTGCCGCGCCGGGGGCGCCGGGGCCACCGCGCGGGCTTCCGGGGGGCGGGCGCCGCAGCTCCGGGGCGCCGGGCGCTTTCAGGCCCAGGGCAAGGGCGCGACGAGTGGCTGGCGCTCGACGCCTTCGCGCAGCGCCGCGGCCTGCCACGGGTTCGGCCGCGCGGGCCGCGTGACCCGAACGGGCGCGGTCTCGCGCATGAAGCGCTCCACCGCCGCGATCACGGCGGCCGCCTCGTCGGGAGAGACGTTGGGGGCGACGATCGAGAGCTTGGGGCGGCGATTCACGGTGTTGAGAGTACCGGGAGGCAAGCCGCCGCGGGGGCGTGTTGCGTTTTCCTTAAATGTCCGGCATTTCGCAGCACGACCCCGGCAGAGCCAGCGGGAGCCACCGCCCGCCACCGCCCGCCACCGCCCGCCACCGCCCGCCACC
>JALYZL010000033.1 GCA_030948875.1 Actinomycetota bacterium | reverse complement strand
CCGCAGGCCTCGGCCGCCCCGCCGCCACCCCCCGCGCGCGCCGGGCCAACACCTCCCGCTGGCTCCTGCACGCCCTCAAGGGCCTGCTCCGGGAGGACCCGGCGATGGTCGGCAAGTTCGTCGTCCGCCTCGTGCCCGCCCAGTGCCTGGTCGTCGCCGGGTCCGTGAGCTACGACATCGCCCTCGGCGAGCGTGGCTGCGTGGCGGTGACGGTAAGGGACGACAGGATCCACTTCGACGTCCTGAGTGGGCCGCGGTCGTTGGACGCGGTCGATTTCAGGATCGAGGGCGATCTCGCTGCGCTCGGACGGCTCGTTCTCTATGGCTCGCTGCGGCGTCGGTTCTCCCGCCGAGTCGCTCGTGTTCGCGGCGACCGTCGCGCGTTCGCGGCACTCGGCTGGCTGGTTCGGGAGCCGCTCGGCCTGCACGAGCTGTGCGCTGCCGGACTGCGGCTCGATCCCGAGCTCACGTTCCTGCTGGTGGCGTACATGATCGATGCCTCGTGGACGGCCGGCGAGCGTTTCACCGTCGGCCACCAAGCCCCGGGGGACGCTGGCCGCGTGTATCTGTTCGTTCGCGATGGCGCGCGGCCGCGCGTGTCGCGCCAGCCCCCGATCGACCCGGTCGCAACGACGATCCGCTGCCCCGACGAGCAGCTCCTGGCTCTGCTGGCCGGCGGATCGGAGGGCGAGATCCAGGTCAGCGGCGAGGCCAAGCCGATCGCCTTGCTGTCCGATTGGATCGCCCGCGCTCAGCGGGATTCCTGACTCGGCGCAGCCGAAAACGTCCGCGCGGATGCCTATCCTCAGCGGTGTCCGGATGAGTCCTGCCTGCGCCCACCTTCACGTCCACTCCGAGTACTCCCTACTCGACGGCGCGTGCAAGATCGACGACCTCGTTGCCCGGGCGGCGGCGTTCGAGCAGCCCGCGCTCGGGCTCACCGACCACGGGGTGATGAACGGCGCTGTCGAGCTGTTCAGTTCGTGCCGAAAGCACGGAATCAAGCCGATCCTCGGCTGCGAGGCCTACCTCGTCGACGACCACCGTCGCCGGGGACCGGGACGACTCGAGCGCTTCCACCTGACGCTGCTCGCGGCCAACCAGGTCGGCTACCAGAACCTGGTCAAGCTCTCCTCCGCCGGCTTCCTGGATGGCCTGCAGCGCGGTAAGCCCTCCGTCGACATGGAGCTCATCGAGCGTCATGCCGAGGGCGTGATCGCGCTCACGGGGTGCCTGCAGTCGCGTTTCTGCCAGAACCTGATCCTCGGTCGCGCGGGCAAGGCGCGGGCGCACGCGGATGAGTTGATCGGGGTGTTCGGCGCCGACGACGTCTACTTCGAGGTTCAGAAGAACGGCCTGGCCGAGCAGGACAAGGCCAACGAGGGAATCGTCCGCATCGCTCGCGAGTTCGGTCGCCCGCTCGTGGGGACGGGCGACGTGCACTATCTGCGCCGTGAGGACTATCAGCACCACGCCGCGCTGCTCTGCGTGCAGACCAAGTCGACGCTCGCCCAGCCGAAGATCCGCTTCGAGACCAACGAGTTCTTCCTGCGCTCGAACGAGGAGATGTCCGACGCCTTCGCCGAGTGGCCGGAGGCGGTCGCCACCACGCTTGAGATCGCCGAGCGGTGCGACGTCGAGCTCGAGCTCGGTGGCACCCTGATCCCGAGCTACGCGACGCCGGATGGCAACAGCGAGCGCGAGTACCTGCGCGCCCTCGTGCTCGAGGGCCTCGCGACCCGCTACGGCAGGCCGCCCCCGGCCGAGGCGATCGAGCGCGCCGATTACGAGCTCGGCGTGATCGACAGGATGGGATTCAACGCCTACTTCCTGATCGTCTGGGACTTCGTCAAGTACGCCAAGGACGCGGGGATCGCCGTCGGCCCCGGGCGCGGCTCGGCCGCTGGGTCGATCGTCGCCTTCTGCCTCCAGATCACCGACGTCGACCCCCTGCGCTACGGCCTCCTCTTCGAGCGCTTCCTCAACCCGGAGCGGGTGTCGATGCCCGATATCGACATCGACTTCTCGGTCCGCGGCCGCGAGCGCGTGATTCGCTACGTGACCGAGAAGTACGGCAAGGAGTCGGTCGCCCAGATCGTCACCTTTGGCAAGATGTTCCCGCGCGCCGCGACGCGCGACGCGGCGCGCGTGCTCGGCCACGACTACGCCGCCGGCGACCGTCTCGCGAAGCTCATCCCCGATCCGATCATGGGCCGCGCGCCGAGCTTCGAGGAATGCCTGAAGCCCGGGCAGCCGCTGCGTGCTGAGATCGAACGCGACCCGACCGCGAACCAGATCATCGAGGTGGCCCAGGGCCTCGAAGGGATCGTCCGCAACTCCTCGATCCACGCCGCCGCGGTAGTCATCGCCGACCGTCCCCTCACCGACATCGTGCCGCTCCAGCTCGCCGACGCCGGTACTGACGAGAACGGCGAGCGCAGCTTCCGGACCGTCACCCAGTTCTCGATGAAGCCGATTGAGGAGATCGGCCTGCTCAAGATGGACTTCCTCGGGTTGCGCAACCTCGACGTGATCGAGGACGCGCTCGACATCGTCGAGCGCTCCACCGGTCAGCGCCCCGACATGGCTAACCTGCCCCTCGACCACGAGCCGACGTACGAGATGCTCGCGCGAGGCGACTCGATCGGCGTGTTCCAGTTCGAGTCCGAGGGGATGCGCGAGGCCCTCAAGAAGGTGCGTCCGACCGAGTTCGACGACCTCGTCGCCCTCAACGCGCTCTACCGGCCTGGGGCGATGGACCAGATCCCCACCTACGCGCGCGGCAAGCGCGACCCGAGCACGGTCGTCTATCCCGACGAGCGCTTGCGCCCAATCCTCGAGGCGACCAAGGGAGTGATCCTCTACCAGGAGCAGGCGATGCAGATCGCCAAGGATCTCGCCGGCTTCAGTGGAGCCCGGGCCGACGACCTACGCAAGGCGATCGGCAAGAAGAAGCGCGAGGCGATGGCTGCCCTGAAACCTGAGTTCTTCGAGGGCTGCCGCCGATCGGGAACCAGCGAGCAGGTGATCGAATGGCTTTGGGCCACCAACGAGAAGAGCGCCGACTACTCGTTCAACCGCTCGCACGCCGCCTGCTATGGGCTGATCTCGTACCGAACCGCGTGGCTGCGCGCCAACCACCCGGCCGAGTACATGGCGGCGCTCATCTCGTCGGTGATGGCGACCAAGGACAAGGTGCCCTTCTTCGTGGCTCAGGCCGAGCAGATGGGAATCGCCATCCTGCCCCCCGACGTCAATCTCTCAGACCACGAGTTCGTCGTCGTCGAGAAGAACATCCGCTTCGGCCTCGACGCCGTCAAGGGCGTCGGCTTCCAGGCGGTCGAAGCGATCAAGCGCGCCCGTGGTGATTACGACCCACCCGCCCGACCGTTCACCGACCTGTGGGACTTCTGCGCCCGTGTGGACAACCGCGCGGTGAACAAGAAGGCGATCGAGGCGCTGATCAAGTGCGGGGCGTTCGGCTCGACAGGCGCCTCCCGCAAGGGCATGCTCGCCGTGCTCGAGCAGGCGCAGGCGGCAGGTCAGAAGAGCCAGCAGGACGCGCTCATCGGCCAGGGCTCGATCTTCGACCTCGACCCGACGCCAGCGGCGGGTGGGACCAATAACGGCCTCCCGGAGCCCAGCCGCCCGCCCATCCCCGCCGAGGAGTTCGACCAGGCGAGCATGCTCGCGGCCGAGAAGGAGTCGATCGGGCTCTTCATCTCCGAGCATCCGCTCAAGCAGGTAGGCCCCGCGCTGCGCTCCCAAATCGACTGCTCGCTGGCCGAGCTCGCCGAGCGCCGCGACGGCGACTGGGTCACGGTCGGCGGCATGATCACCCAGACCAAGCGGATCAGGACCAAGAAGGGCGACCCGATGATGTTCGCCACCCTCGACGACCTCGAGGAGGCGGTCGAGATGCTCGTGTTCGGGAAGCCGCTGGCCGCTTGCGAGGAGGCTCTCACGGTCGACTCGATCGTCATCGTCCGCGGCAAGGTCGACCACAAGGATCGCGACAAGATCTGCCTCCTCGTCCAGGACGTGACCCGCTTTGAGCCGACCGAGGACGAGGTCGCGCACGCTCGCGAGCAGGCGGCGAAGCCCGCCCCGGCGCCCCAGGCCTTGCGGCTGCGCCTCGACGCGGCCCGGCTTCCGCCGAGCGCGCTCGGGGACCTCAAGGATCTGCTCGAGGGCTTCCCGGGAGAGCTCGAGGTGGTTATCGAGCTCCATACCTCCGCCGGTCCTCGCTGCCTCAAGCTGGGCGCCGGGTTCCGCGTCGCCCGCAGCGTGGGCCTCCAGGCCGAGCTCGACGCGCTCCTCGGTTCCGCGGCCCTCCACGAGACCGCCGCGCCGGCCTGACCCGGGCGGGCGCGGGCGACTGCCGCGGGCAGACGGGCGACCGCTGCCAGGGGCAGGACCGATCGCTCACGCGGCGAACGATGCTTGGTGAGCGCAAGCGCAACGCGAGCGGCGGACCACAAGCTCGCCGACCTGATCCTCGACTTCCTTGGCTACCTCGAGCTCGAGCGCGGCCTGTCGCGCAACACCCTCGAGGCCTACCGCTCTGACCTGCTCCAGTTCGGCGAGTTCCTGGCGGGCCGTAAGCTCGATCCGCTGTCGGTCGAGCACGCCGACCTCTCCGCGTTCGTGTCCGAGCTGGCCGAGGGCACGAGCGGGCGTCGGCCGGTCGCTGCCGCGACGCTGCAACGCAAGATCGCCTGCCTGCGCTCCTTCTATCGCCACCTCCGGCGCGACCACATGATCGAGCGCGATCCGACCGCGGAGCTCCGCGGTCCGCGGCGCAGCAAGCGCCTGCCCAAGGTCCTATCCCGCGACCAGGTCCGCCACCTGATCGAGCAGCCGCGCGGGTCCTCGCCCGCCGCGCTCAGGGACCGGGCGCTGCTCGAGACGATGTACGCGTGTGGGCTGCGAGCCTCGGAGGCCGTTGGGCTCGAGCTTTCAGAGCTCGATCTCGAGGCGGGGATCCTGCGTGCGCGGGGGAAGGGATCGAAGGAGCGGATCATCCCGATCGGGACGATGGCCATCGACGCGCTGCGCGCGTACACCGAGCTTGGCCGTCCGCGGCTCGTCGGGATCCGCGACGAGAACCGCCTGTTCGTGAACCTGCGCGGCGCCGGACTGTCCCGGCAGGGCCTCTACAAGATCATCCAACGCCACGCACTCACCGCAGGGCTGCAGGATCGGATGAGCCCGCACACGCTCCGTCATACCTTTGCCACCCACCTCCTCGCCGGCGGCTGCGACCTGCGCTCGCTCCAGGAGATGCTCGGCCACGCGGACATCGGCACCACCCAGATCTACACGCACCTCTCGGCCGAGCGGTTGCGTGATGTCTACTTCGGGGCGCATCCCAGAGCGCAGATCGATCGCCAGTATTGACTCAGCACCGGTGGGGTCACCCTCCCCTGGCAGAATCCGGTCGTGCGCACTCGCTCGAGCATCGCCATCGCCATCGCCATCGGACCGGTGCTGGGGCTGACCGGCTGCGGCAACTCACGCACGCCGGTCCCGAGCCTCGATCGACCCGCGCCC
>JALYZL010000024.1 GCA_030948875.1 Actinomycetota bacterium | reverse complement strand
AATCCGGACTTGCCCTGCTCGGCGAACATACGCTTGATCGATATCCCCGTTCCCACGGGCACGGTCGACTTCATGACCAGGGCGTGGCGGTTCGAGGCGGGCATGGCGCCCACCACCGAGTTCACGGCCGAGAGATCGGCATCGCCGGAGTACGTCGGCGGGGTGCCGACGGCGACGAAGAGCAGACGAGCATGCTCGAGCGCCGGTGCGAGGTCGGTCGAGAAATTGAGGCGCTCGCGGTTGCGGGCGACCGATTCCGCCAGCCCGGGCTCGTAGATGGGGATCTCTCCCCGTTCGAGCCGGGCGATCTTCTCGGCGTCGACATCCACGCACCAGACCTCGGTGCCGAGCTCGGCGAAGCCGGCGGCGGTGACGAGGCCGACATAGCCCGTTCCGATCACGGCGATCGGTTCGCGTTCTGGCGGCATGCGGCGGGAGGCTAGCGAGCGGCGCCTCGAGGCCGTGTTACGGCACGCGCGTGAGCGAGGCGGCGAGTCCGATCATCTGCTGCTTGCCGAGGTCGTGCGTGAGCGTATTGGCGATCCAGTAGACGCCTTGGGGCGTGTGCCAGGCGACGACATTGAGCTTGGCGCCCTCGAAGAACAGGTAGATATGCTTTCCGCCCACGAGCCGCACCTCGGTCGGGTGGGCGAGGATCGGTGGGTGCTGCCAGGTCGTGCCTTGGATGTCGTAGTACTGGCCGAGGGTCCCGTTGAGCACGACGGTCATCTGGTAGGCGGCGGTCGGGTGGTGCTGAGAGGTCCAGAGCACGTACTTGCGCGGGTAGGCGCCGACGGTGGAGATCTGCGCCGGGCAGTTGCCAAGCGACCCCGAGCAGTACTCAGCGCCCGCCGCCAGGAGCCGGGGCACGTACACGGGCATCCCCGCGTTGCCGAGCGCCGCCGCCTGGAGCTTGCCGGCCGCGAAATCGGGGATGAGGCCGGCGGTGGGAGCCTGCGTGGGCGTCGTGGTGGTCGCCGTGGTCGGCGTGGTCGCCGTCGCCCCGGCGCTCGGCGAGGCGGGGGCAAGGGTGGGCGTCATGAACTTGTTGAACGCGTCCCCCACCGCGATCGGATCGGCGGTCACGTAGTCGATCTTGTTCACCGCGTAGGCGATGTCCGTCGTCGGGAAGGGGATCTGCTTGATCGCATGACCGGCGGAGAACGCAACCAGCTTGAAGAGGTTGATGAGCCCGTCGATCGTGTGGAGGTTCGCATCGGTGCGCGTGTGCTCGCCGAAGATCTTCAGCAGCTTGTCTCGATTGGCGATCAGGTTCGCCTGGCCGTACTGATCCTTGGCGTCGCGGATGAAGGCCTGCTGGCGCGCGGAGCGCACGAGGTCGTTGTCGGTGTGGCGGAAGCGAACGTAGGCGAGGGCGTCTGTGCCGCACAGCTTCTGATAGCCGGGCTCGACGTCGATGCTCGAGTAGCCGGTGATCGCCCCGTTGTTGTAGTAGCGACGGTCGACCTGGGTGTACACGCAGCCCATGGCGTTGACGAGATCGACGAAGCCCGCGAAGTTGATGTCGACGATGTGGTTGACCTCGAGGCCGGGGAGGATGTTCTGCTGGAGCGTCTTGACCACGAGATTGGGGCCCCCGAGCGAGTAGGCGGCGTTGACCTTGGCCGTCTCGGTGAGCCCGTTCGGCAGGGGGATGTTGACCATCAGGTCGCGAGGCACCGACATCACGTTGATCGTCGAGGAGGCCGCGTCGAGGCGCACGAGGATGATCGTGTCGGTGTTGGCCGCGCTGTTGGGCTCGCCTGCGCGGTGGTCGGACCCGAGGATGAGGATGGTCTGCGGGTTACCCGGAGTGGGGACGACGACCCGCGCGTGCTTGATCGCCGGCGTCTGGTTGAAGTCGTGGGCGATCTGCTTGAACTCGAGCAGACCGGCGACCGCCACCGCGGTGGCGGTGAAGGCCACCACGATCCCCGCCGCCAACGCGAAGCGCCACAGCGCCCCGCCCCGAGAGCCCGGGGTCAGCAGTTTCATCAGCGGCCGCCTTCGATGGCCCGCAGGCCGCCCTGCGCGGGGCGCGCGTCGGCCGCGCTCTCGAGCCAGATCGGCAGCGCGCGCACGAAATCCCCGAGCGCGCGCCGGTAGCGTGCCAGCGAGGTCAGCGAGACCCACTCAGCAGGTCCGTGGTGCCCGGCGCCGGCCGGGCCGAACTCGACGGCGGGAATGCCCGCCTCGATGAACGAGGCGGCGTCGGAGGCGCCGTCGCGCCCGACGCTCATGACCTCCCGATCGGGGAGCGAGCGGGCCACGGCGTCGCACAGCGCCCGCACGTAGGGGTTACTGCGGGACACGGTGACCGGTGGGTGGATGAACGTGCGAGTGACGTCGATATCGGCGATCTCCCTCACCTGGGCGAGGATCTCGCCCGGATCCTGACCCGGGAGGTAGCGCACGTCGACCGCCATGGAGCACCGTTCCGGCACCTGATTGAGCGCCTCGCCTCCCTCGATCCGCCCGAGGTTGATCGACGGGCGGTCGAACATCTCCGATGACTCGCGGCTGAAGGGGAGCGACTCGATGGCGCGAAACACGTCGATCGCCTTGAGCACCGCGTTGTCCCCCAGCCACGGCGTCGAGCTGTGCGCGGCGCGGCCGTGGACCTCGATCCGCATCACCAGCACCCCCTTGGCCTCCACCCCGATGTGCAGATCGGTGGGCTCACCGGTGATAGCGAAGTCGCCTCCCAGACCTCGCTTGACGAAGTCGTCCGTGGAGCGCACGTCGAGCTCCTCGGACTCCTCGTCGGGGACGCACACGAAGCGCACACGGACCCGATCCTGGCCCGTCAGGTCCTTGAGCGCGCACATCATCGCCGCCAGGCCGCCCTTCATGTCGTAGGCACCCCGGCCGATCAGCCGATCGCCCTCGACCCGGGCGGAGAACTGCTCGGCGCGTCCGGGCACCACGTCGAGGTGGCCGTGCAGGACGACGCACGGCGCGTCCTCTGCTGGCGGCCCGATATCGGCCATCAGCACCGGCATGCCGTTGTGATCGTGCTCGCGCACTTCGATGTCGCGGGATTCGAGCCATCCCTTGACGAATCCTGCCGCGGCGGCGAGCTCATCGCGACGCGAAGTATCGTAGGCGATCAGTCGCTCGGCCAGCACACGCTCATCGGTCATGAATCCGCCGATGATAGGGACCGTGCTCGGTGCCGCTCAGCCGCTTGACGAGGCGATCTCGAGGAAGGCCTCGAGACGGCGTCGCGAACGCTGGGCAATCCGCCGCTTCTCGCTGCCCTCCTCAGCCTCCTCGTATTCGCGCTCGGCCGCCTGGAGCCGGTCGCGCAGCTCACCGGCGTCGAGCGCCGAGGGCTCGTAGGCCTCCTCGACGAGTATGAGGACGTGATTGTTCGCGACCTGCATGTACCCCTCGGCCTGGGCGAATCTGACGATCTCGGACTCGCTGCGGTACAAACGCAGCTCGGTGGGGTCGAGCATGGCGAGCACTGGCGTGTGGTTGGCGAGGATGCCGATCGACCCGAGCGTGGTGAAGGTAGAGACCATCTCGACCTCGTCGTTGAACGCCTCGCCTTCGGGGGTCAGAACCTCGGCCTGGAACTTGGTGTGCGCCATGGCGTCGGACTAGCTCCCCGCGTCCTCGACCACTTGGTCGATCGTGCCCTTCATGAAGAACGCGCGCTCGGGCACCTCGTCGTGCTTGCCCTCGAGGATCTCCTTGAAGCCGCGGATCGACTCGGCGATGGGGACGAACTCGCCGTCGATGCCGGTGAACTGGGTCGCGACGAAGAAGGGCTGGGAGAGGAAGCGCTCCAGCTTGCGGGCCCGGTTGACCGTGACCTTGTCCTCGTCGGAGAGCTCGTCGATCCCGAGGATGGCGATGATGTCCTGGAGCTCGCGGTAGCGCTGGAGCACCTGCTTGACCTGGTTGGCGACGTTGAAGTGCTCGTCGCCGAGGATGTCCGCCTTGAGGATCGTCGAGGTCGAGTCGAGGGGATCGACGGCCGGGTAGATGCCCTTCTCGGAGATCGCCCGCGACAGCGTCGTGGTCGCGTTGAGGTGGGCGAAGGCCGACGCGGGCGCCGGGTCGGTGAGGTCGTCGGCGGGCACGTAGATGGCCTGGATCGAGGTGACCGACCCCTTCCGGGTCGAGGTGATCCGCTCCTGGAGCTGCCCCATCTCCGTGGCCAGAGTTGGCTGATAGCCCACCTGGGAGGGCATCCGGCCGAGCAGGGCCGAGACCTCCGAGCCGGCCTGCACGAAGCGGAAGATGTTGTCGATGAAGAGGAGCACGTCCTGTCCCTCCTCATCGCGGAAGTACTCGGCCATGGTCAGCCCGGAGAGGGCGACGCGCATGCGGGCGCCCGGCGGTTCGTTCATCTGGCCGAAGACGAGCATCGTCTTCTCGAGCACCCCGGACTCCTTCATCTCGAGCCAGAGGTCGTTGCCCTCGCGCGAGCGCTCGCCGACCCCGCAGAAGGCCGACAGCCCGCCGTGCTCCTGGGCGAGGTTGTGGATGAGCTCCTGGATGATCACGGTCTTGCCGACGCCGGCGCCGCCGAACAGGCCGACCTTGCCGCCCTTGGCGTAGGGCGCGAGCAGGTCGACGACCTTGATCCCGGTCTCGAACATCTCGGTCGTCGGCGTGAGCTCCTCGACGGTGGGCGCGTCGCGGTGGATCGGCCACCGCTTGGTGTCCTTCGGGAGCGGCTCGCCAAGGTCGATGGGCTCTCCCAGCAGGTTGAAGATCCGTCCCAGGGTGATGTCGCCGACGGGCACGGTGATGGCGCCGCCGGTATCGACCACCTCGGCCCCGCGCGCGAGCCCGTCGGTGGTGTCCATGGCCACCGCGCGCACCCGGTCGTCGCCGAGATGCTGCTCGACCTCGCATACGAGAACCTCGGACTCGATGACGCCGGTCCCGTCGTCCTCGACGCGCTCGGCTTCGGGGCGGCGGATGGTGATCGCGTGGTTGATCTGGGGGAGCTTGTCGGGGAACACGGCTTCGATCACGACGCCCTGGATCTCCTCGATCCGGCCGACGTTCATGTCCGCTTGCGCGTCCGTCTCGGTGGTGGAAGACATCTTTCTCCAGTTCTGGGTCAGCCGACGCCTTCGGCGCCGGCGACCACTTCCATGATCTCTTGGGTGATCTCGGCTTGGCGGGCCCGGTTCATCTGCAGCGTCAGATCGTCGATCAGCTCATGCGCGTTGTCGGTCGCGTTGCGCATCGCAGTCATCCGCGCGCCGTGCTCGGACGCCGTCGATTCGAGCAGCGCCCGGTAGATGGAAACCTCGACGTAATCGGGAATCAGCCGCTCGAGGATCTCCTCGGGTCCGGGCTCGTATTCGACCTCGGCGCGGTGGCGCGGCTTGTCTTCCTCCTCCTGGTCCTTTTCGGACTCGTCCTGTTCAAGCACCGTCGCCTGCTGAAGGGGAAGCAGGGTCTCGTGGCGTACGACCTGGGAGATCGGCGAGATGTAGCCGTTGTAGAACACCTCGACCTGGTCGACCTCGTTGTCCACGAAGGCCGCCACCAGGCGCTCGGCGATCCTCCTCGCATCGGAATAGGCCGGTCGATCGGTGAAGCCGGTGAAGCTGTCGGCGAGCTCGAGGCGACGAAACCTGATCGAGGACGCCGGACGGCGGCCCGAGGCGAAGTACACGGGGGTCCGCCCCTGGGACTCGTGCTCGCGGCCCGCCGTGACCCCCGCTCGGACGATGTTCGAGTTGAACCCGCCCGCCAGTCCGCGGTCGCCGGCGACGAGCAGGAGCCCCACGCGGCTCACCTGCTCGTGCTCGGTGAGGATCGGCAGCCGCGGCACGTGGCCGGCCGCTTCGGCGGCTTCGCGCGTCATCCGGCGGAGGGCGCTCGCGTACGGCCGCAGCGCCTCGATCCGCTGCTCGGCGCGGCGCAGGCGGG
>JALYZL010000016.1 GCA_030948875.1 Actinomycetota bacterium | reverse complement strand
GAGTTTGACGGCAACCTCGGCCTCGTGATCGGCGCCGGCGGCGGCTCGCTCACCCTGTTCGACGCCGTGCGCGCCCACGGCGGCCGCCCGGCCAACTACTGCGAGATCGGCGGCAATCCCTCGGTCCGCAAGGCCTGCGGGCTGGCCAAGCTCGTGCTCTCAAAGCCCGGGGTCGAGCGGATCGCGGTGATGATGTCGATCGTCTCCAACACCCGCGTGGACGTCGTCGCCCGCGGCGTGATCAAAGCCTGCATCGAGCTCGGCTACGACCCGGCCGAGAAGATCGCCTTCTTCCGCGTCCCCGGGGCGTGGGAGGAGGAGGGCTTCAAGATCCTCGAGAAGTACGGCATCGACTACGCCGACCGCTCGGTGTCGCTCGACGGGGCGGCGAAGCGGGCGGTTGAGAAGATCGGATGAGCATCCTCGTTGACGAGAACACGACCTTCATCGTCCAGGGGATCACTGGGCGCGAGGCGGTGAACCTGACGCGCGAGTGCCTCGACTACGGGAAGGGCGCGAAGATCGTCGGCGGCGTCACCCCGGGTCGCCGGGGACGCGATGTCCACGGCGTGCCCGTGTTCGACACCGTCGCGCAGGCGGTCGCGCACCACGGGGCGCCGATCGACGGGTCGGTGGTCACCGTCCCCCCCGCCTTCACCAAGGACGCCGTCTTCGAGGCGCTCGAGAACGGGATCAAGCTCGTTGTCATCGTCACCGAGCGGATACCCCGCGCCGACGTCGCCCAGATGGTCGAGCTCGCGCGCGAGCGTAACGCGCGCATCATCGGACCTAACTGCCTGGGCATCATCGTTCCCGACGTGATCAAGATGGGCGGGATCGGCGGCCCCGCGCGCGACGCCGCGAAGTCCTATTCCCCAGGCCCGGTCGGCGTGATCTCGCGCAGCGGCGGCATGACCACGGAGATGTCCTCGACCTTGACGGCGGCCGGCCTCGGCCAGTCGACCGCGGTGTCGATCGGCGGCGACGCGATCATCGGCTCGAGCTACGCCGAGCTCATGGCTCTGTTCGAGGCCGACCCCGAGACCGAGGCCATCGTCATCTATACCGAGCCCGGCGGTCGCATGGAAGCCGAGCTCGCGCGCTGGGTCACCGAGAACCACTCCCGCCTCCCGATCGTCGCCTTCATGGCGGGGCGATTCATGGACGAGATGCCGGGGATGAGCTTCGGCCACGCGGGCACCATCGTCGAGGGCAAGGAGGATACGGCGACGGAGAAGATCGCCCGTCTCGCCGAGGCGGGGATCGTCGTCGCCGAGGAGATCTCCCAGATCCCCTCGATCGTCGCGGAGAAGATCGCCGCGGAGGCCGGGACGGCCCTGTGACCGACGCCCTGTTCATCGACGTCGAGGTCGACGCCTCGATCGCCGGCGACCCCGAGCTCGCGGCCAAGCTCGCCGAGGTTTGCCCGGTCGACATCTTCCGCGCGGGCGAGAACGGGGTCGAGATCGTGCGCGAGAACCTCGACGAGTGCGTGCTCTGCCAGCTGTGCATGAACGTCGCCCCCGCGGGGACCGTGCGCGTGATCAAGCTCTACGACTCCGGGGCGGTGCTCGGGGCGTAGAGCGTGCGCCGTCACGTTCGCAGCACCGCCCTTGGCGGTGCTCGGGGCGTAGAGCGTGCGCCGTCACGTTCGCAGCACCGCCCGTCGCCGTCCTCGGGGCGTAGCCGTTTGGTCCCGGCGTCACCCGGGCGCCTCGGTCGCCTCCGCCTCGGCGTCCGCGACCACGGTGGGCACCGTCGAGGCGGCCGCGGTGGCCACGTCGCGTGGATAGGTCTGGCGCGCGCGCAGGAGGATCACCCCCGCTGCGCCGAGCACGATGAGCATGAGCACGAAGCTGTACTCGAGCCCGTTGGCCATGCCGGTGGCGATGCTGCCGCTCGGCTTGGTCCCGATCGGTGTCTGGTGCGGCGTGATGCCGGCGATAAGGTCGGCCAGGAGGCCGAAGAGGATGGGCGCGATGGCCTGGGCCAGGGTGCGGAACAGCGTCCGCACGCTCTCGGCGCGCCCCCACAAGCCCGCAGGCATGATGTCGAGCCGGGCCGCGTCGAGGGGCGGGTTGGCTGCCGAGAGGAGCGCGGCGCCGCCGACGTCGAACCAGATCGCCGGGGTGAGCTTGGTCGCGAGGATCCCCGGGATGAGGAGCACGGCGGCGGCGATGTAGGCGACGGCGGGGACATAGACGCGGGCGTTGAGGACGCCGCGGCGGAGCAGGGCGTCGGTGAGTCGGCCGCTGATCAGCACGCCTACGAGCGCACCGGCCACCAGCAACGCCAGGACCAGCGTCGCCGTCCCCTGGCTGGCGTGGTAGTGGGCGCGGACGAACAAGACGGCAAATGTCTGGAGCCCGGCGAAGAAGAAGTAGCCGAGCGCCGAGGCGATGATCATGGTGACGTTCGAGGGGATGCTCATGATGTAGCGGAATGCCCGCTTCAGCGGCATCTGCGCCGGGTCCTCGGTGAGCACGAGCCGGCGATCGGGCTCGATACCGCGGTTGCGCGCCGCTTCCCGCGCGAGGTCGTCGTCGCGGATCGCTACGTCAGGGTTCTCCTCGGTCGGTTCGGGACGGTCCTGGCCGCGCGCGGCCGCGAACAGATCGACGGTGCCGTGGTCGAGCCGGCTCATGCCCCCGCGCCGCGGCTCGGGGAGGGTGCGCCACAGCTCACGGGCGAGGAAGAAGCCCGGGATGGCGATCACCCAGAAGGCGAAGCGCCAGGAGAGGATGCTCGCCACCGCGCCGCTGACGATGAACCCCACGGCGGTGCCGGCGACCTCGCCCCCAAGGATGTACCCGTACACGCGACCGCGCTCGCGGGCGTAGAAATAGTCGCCCGTCAGCGAGGCGATCGCGGGGCCGGCGGTGGCCGACACCGCCCCGAGCGCCAGCCGGGTGATCAGCAGCGTCTGATACGACCCCGACGCTCCGCTCGCCAGCATCGCCACGCTCCACAGGACGATGCTGATCGAGAGCATGTGGACGCGATTGATCTTGTCCACCATCATCCCCACGGGGATCACCGCCACCGCCCCGATCAGGAGCGTGACCGAGCTCAGCAGGCCAACCTCGGTGTTGCCGATATGGAGCTGGCTCTCGAGCTGCGGGGCGACGGCGCCGATCGTCGAGGTGTCGGCGCTGGCCAGGGCGAGCACGCCGCCGAACAGGAAGATCACCCGCGCCCGTGCGGGACCGCCTACGGCGGTGACCGCACGCGCCTGCACGCGCCGGCCGCTCCACCGCAGGGCCCTCGCGAGCGCGATGGCGATCGCCCGCGCCGCCTGCCTGGTGAAGCTCGGTTTCTGTTCGTTGTTCTTCTGTTCGCCGTTCTCGGCCACGGCCTATCGAGACGCGGGCGTCCCAGGTCGACCACGGGCGGGCAGACGCCGAACGGTTATGTTCGCGACGGTGCCGATACCGGCAACGTAGCCGATCCGATTTCTCGGCCGCGCGCGCGCCCAGCCTCGCCCGCCGGCGAAGGCGTCAGCCGCGCTTGGCCTTGCGCGTCCGGGAGCGCTCCTCCTGCTTCTCGACGACGTTGACGATCAGCTTGATGACCTGGTCGATTCCCGTCGCCTTGGCGCTGCCGTGCTCGAACTCCTCGCGCCAGTCGCTGATGTGGCCCTTGGTGGCGAGCTCGTTGAACCGCGGCCGCGGGATCGAGAGCGTCACCTTGGCGTCGGAGGCGATGGCCTTTGTCACCTTGGGCCCCGGGAGCTCGACGCGGTAGAGCTGAATGTCATGGCGCGCGCCAATGAGCTCGAGGCCGGCCACGAGCTTGAGCGGCTGCAGCGAAGGCACCTCGTCGAGGAAGCGCGTGACGGCGGTCTCGATCAGAGACTTGGTGTCCGACGGGGAGGTCAGGCCGCGCAGTCTAGATCTTGTGGCGCTGCAGGAGCTTGCGGCCGATGACCATGCGCTGGATCTCCGAGGTTCCCTCGCCGATCAGGAGCAGCGGCGCGTCGCGGTACAGGCGCTCGATCTCGTACTCCTTGGAGTAGCCGTAGCCGCCGTGGATGCGGAAGCTCTCCTCGACGCAGAAGCGGCCCGCCTCGGAGGCGAAGAGCTTGGCCATTCCCGCCTCAAGGTCGGAGCGCTCGCCGGCGTCCTTGAGACCGGCGGCGCGCATGGTGAGCAGGCGCGCGGCGTCGATCTGGGTCGCCATGTCGGCGAGCTTGAACTGGATCGCCTGGTGTTGGGCGATCTGCTTCCCGAACGCCTTGCGCTCCTGTGAGTAGCGGAGCGCGAGCTCGAGGGCGCGCTGGGCGATCCCGACGCCGCGGGCGGCAACGTTCACGCGCCCGACCTCAAGCGCGTCCATCATCTGGGCGAACCCGTGTCCGAGGCCGGCCTCCTCGCCGCCGAGGATGTTCTCGACCGGGCAGCGGTAGCCGTCGAATACGAGCTCGGTCGACTCGACGCCCTTGTAGCCCAGCTTCTTGATCTTGGGCGGAACGTTGAAGCCGGCGTACTTGCCCGTGTTCTCGCTTACCCCAGGCTCCTTCTCGGCGATGAAGCAGGTCATCCCCTTGTACTTCGGCTCGGCGCTCGGGTCGGTCTTGACGAGCACGAACACGAGGCCGGAGAGGAGGCCGTTGGTGACCCACATCTTCTGCCCGTTGATCTCATAGTCGCCGTCGTCGAGCTTCCTGGCCGTCGACTTGATCGCCTGTACGTCGGACCCGCACTCGGGCTCTGAGAGCGAGAACGCGGCCCGTAGCTCGCCCGTGGCCATCTGCGGCAGGTAGTGCTGCTTCTGCTCCTCGGTCCCGAACTTCATCAGCAGGTAGGAGCCGATGAAGTGCGTGTTCACGATTCCCGAGATCGAGATCCAGCCGCGGGAGAGCTCCTCGACGATCATCGCGTAGGTCGTCAGGTCGAGCCCCATCCCGCCGTACTCCTCAGGGATCGTGACCCCGAAGAGGCCGAGCTCGCGCATCTGGGCGACGATCGGCTCGGGAAACTCGTCCTCGTGGTCGTAGTGCTCGGCGTTGGGGAGGATCTGCTCGTCGGCGAACTGGTGGACCATCGCGCAGATCGCCTTCTGCTCGTCTGACTTCTCGGTGTAAGGGGTCGCTACGGCCATACGTTCGTGGGCACTCCGATTTCGAGGAAGGCGCGCAAGCGCGCTTGCGGGTGAGGATAGCGGCGGCCGCGGGCCCTGGTCAGCCACGCGTGAGGGTGGGCGGCGCTGCGTTCTTCGCGCTCCACGGCGATTCGGGGCGCTCCTGCGCGACGCCGTCGAGCTCGACATCGACGCGCTCGTCGTAGAAGGCGAGCAGTCCCTCGATCGGCATCGCCTCGGGCCGGGGATCGAGGTACGTCCAGATGATGTCCGGCGACACGCGGCCGTCGACGACGACCGAGAAATAGCTGGCTTTGCCCTTGTACGGGCATCCGGTGACCGTGTCGCTCGGCTGCAGCTCGGCGACGATGTCCTCGCGCGGCAGGTACCACCGAGGCGGCAGGCCGGTCTCGAAGAGCACCGTCGCCCGGGAGGACTCGGCGAGCACGGTGCCCTTGCGCAGAACGCGCACCTGACGCGAGCTCGGCAGGATGTCGATCCGGTGGTAGGGATCGCGGGGATGGAAGAAGACCTCCTCTTCCTCCTCGAGCCAGTGGTCGACCCGCTCCCAGTAGAAGGCGATCAGGCCGGCGATCGGAGGCGCCCCCTCGATCGGATCGGGGTAGTACCAGGCGGCGTCGGTCGCTACCCGGTCCCCCACCCGGATCGAGTAGTAGGAGGCATCGCCCTTCTTCGGGCAGTAGGTGGTCGTCTCGCTGGGCTCGAGCAGGTCGTCGCGCACGTCCTCCGGAGGGAGGTAGTACACGGGCTGGCTCCCGCCCTCGTGAAGGATCATCACGCGGACACTGTCGGCGATCACCTCGTCATCGACGATGACACGAATGCGCTTCGCGGTCGGTTCGAGGTAGAGCGCGCGGCCCGCCGTCGGCGGCTCGAAGTTGAACTTGCCGGCGGGATGGAGCCCGAACGGGCCGGTGCCGGTCATGAGACCCATGGTGCTTCGAGGCTACCAGGGCGGGTTCTGGGCGGCTGGCGACGCCCGCCGCCGGGGCGTGCTGCGAAACGCCTGACAGTCAGGGAAAACGCAACACGCCCTTGGGCCCCGCCAGCC
>JALYZL010000625.1 GCA_030948875.1 Actinomycetota bacterium | reverse complement strand
GGCGTGGTCAGCATCCCCCACGGCTGGGGCCACGATCGCGACGGGACCGGTTGGCGCACCGCGCAGGCGCACCCCGGCGTGAGCATCAACGACATCACCGACGACCATTTCCTCGACGGGCTGACCGGCACCGCCGCCTTCAACGGGGTGCCCGTAGAGGTGCGGGCCGCCCGAACCGCGACCGAGGCGGTGGCCGCGGAGGCCGCAGGCTCCTGACAGGAATCCCCGTTGGCAGTGTGTGGCGGGGCGCCCAGTCGTTTCGATCCCTTGCGGTCCGGCCGGAGCGTCGTTTGCAGGCGGATTGGAGCGCGGCGGGATCTTCTTGCGGAGCCTCCCCCGCCGGACCCTGGTCGAGAAACGTGACTGTGGGTTGCGTTACTCGACCAGGCCTCGAGACCTACGGTCTCGAATCGAACATTTCAACCGCCCGCGCGCGCCCAACCGGGCAGAGCGACTAATCAGCGCTAGCGCGCCTCTCCTCACCCCCGATTGCATACGGTCGCCGCGTGCCGTACGGCCGGCGAATTCCGACTCAGCCCGGGTGTACTCCCCTGCTCGATCCCGCCGCCCGCGGGGAACACCGGGTCGGGATAGCTCGGCACGCCGTGCGCCCGCATACACTGGGCGAAGTGAAACAACGCGACCTTCTGGCTCTCGGAGATCGGCGGCGGTCCCGAACCGCTCCCGGAGAGCTTGCACGTCCGCTCGGCGGACAAGAACACCGGCCCGTCGAAGGTGATGCCGTCGACGGTGATGGCGCTGCTCCCCGGCGATGCCGTGATCGAGAACCCCTCGCCCCCGGGGCCCCGCGTCGGGTCGGGGTAGTTGGGGACGCCGTGCGCGCGCATGCACTGCGAGAGCGCGAGCTGCGAGTCGCTCCTCGCGGCGTGCTTGGAGCTCGAGCCACCACAAGCGGCGACGGCGAGCGCGCAGCCCGCGCCCGCGAGCGCGATGGCAAGGCGGCGGTTCGGTGGTGCCGGCATCTTCGCCGGGAGCGGTAACCACTCGGAGGTTACAGCGCCGGTACGCTCTGGATGTGCGGGGAGCGCGGCGCGAGCGATAAGCGCGTAGTGGCGCTTTCGCTGTAGGGCGATGGAGTCGCTCAGCTCGCGGCGTCAGACGAGCGGCCGCCGCCGTGGGCCACCCGGAGGATGCGCGCAGCGTGGGCCGTGGCCTCGGACTGCGCGACCTCGGCCTCGGCGGTCTCGGCCGCGGCGACCAGCGCCCGGAGCTCGGCGACCTCGATCTCCACCGTGTGCGCCTCGCCCTCGATCACCTCAGCGTCCTCGGGCTCGGGCTCGGCGACCTGCGCCACCGTTCGGGGGCTCGGCGCCGCCTGGGTGAGCGCGGGACGGGAGTGCTCGGGCGCTCTCATCTTGGCGCGGAACTCGAGCTGGGCGCCTGTCTCGCCCCACTCGACGGCGAAACGGCCGTCGAGTCGGTGCCCGACCCACGCGATCACGACCATCAGCGCCCCGGCGATGACCAGGGGCAGAGTCCAGACCGAGCTCGTCACGAACACGCCGCCGACCAAGACGAGGCTCAGTCCGGTCACCGTGAGCCGGACGCGTGGTCGCGCCAGCCACTGGCACACCGACACGGCGACGTCCTTGAGCCAGCCCGGCCCGGGCACGGAGCGCGGAGTCGCCTCGGGCCTCGGGGCCGGTTCGGGCTTCGGGTCCGGAGCGTGATCGCTGACGGGCGCCGGCGAGCTCGTCGCCTCTGCGTGTTCTGATCCATTCTTGGCCTCTGAAGACATTGCTCTACTCCACCTACCCGGATTATGTTGACTTGAGTCCTCGGTCCCCGTTACACCCCTTTCGACCTGTCCAGGGTCGAACCTCCCTAAAACCGGGTTTACCCTTTGCCTGTGCCCGTAGACGTCGAAACTGAGATCGAAATCGCGCGCCCGCGGGCCGAGGTCGCCGCGTACGCCTCGGACCCGGACAACGCGCCCGCCTGGTACACGAACATCAAGTCCGTCGAGTGGAAGACCCCGCCGCCGCTCGCCGTCGGCTCGAGGCTCGCCTTCGGCGCCCAGTTCCTCGGACGCCGGCTCGCCTACACCTACGAGATCAAGGAGTTTACGCCCGGCGAGCGGCTGGTGATGAGCACCGAGCAGGGTCCCTTCCCGATGGAGACGACCTATGAGTGGGAGGACACCGCCACCGGGGGCACGCGGATGCGGCTGCGAAACCGCGGCGAGCCAGCGGGGTTCTCGAAGGTGGCGGCGCCGATGATGGCGAGCGCCATGCGCCGCGCCAATGGCAAGGATCTCGCGCTGCTCAAGGAGATCCTCGAGCGGTAGCGTCAGCCGGCGCGCTCGGCCGAGGCCAGGCCTCGTCGCGCGAAGATGGCCAGCAAGGCGGCGGCGGCGGCGAGGAGGGCGAAGGCGAGGCCGAGCTTGACGGGCGAGGCCGCGAGCAGCCCGCGTCCGGCCTCGAGCACCGCTGTGGCCGGGTTCAGGTTCGCCACGTCGTGGATCCAGCCGCTCAGGAGGGGGAGGGGGACATACACCGGCGCTAGGAAGAGGATTACGAACACGGGCATCTGGATCACCGCGCCCGCCTGTTCGGTGCGCAGGAACATAGCCAGGCCGCATCCCCACAGGGCCGCCACCAAGTTGAAGAGGATCCCGAGGCCGAGGAGGCCGAGGAGGTCGACGCCGCTGCCGTCGACGTTCATGCCAGCGATCAGGGCCGCCACGGTGACCACGGTGCCGGTCATGACCCAGCGCAGGAGGGCGCCGATCGCGTACCCGGCGATGATCCCGCTGCGCCGGGGGGCGCTCAGGAGCAGGCGGCGGGCAAAGCCAGAGTCGAAGTCGCGAGCCACGGCAAACCCGGTAAACACGCCGCCGAACGCCGCCGACTGCAGGAACACGAAGACGAACTGAAAGCCCGTGTAACCGGGGCCGTAGTGGAAGTTCGGGATGTCGGCAAGGCGCGAGAGCCCGCCGGCGAACGCGACGAGGAAGAACAGGGGGAAGATGATCGAGGGCAGGAGGATGGCCGGGCTGACCAGCGTGTTGTGGATCGAGCGCCAGGCGACGGCCTGCGCGACGTAGCGAAAACGCCTCATGTCCGCACCAGCCTCGTCTTCATCGCGGCCCCCGCCAGACCGAGCGTGATGGCCAGGAGCAGGGCGGCGAACCCGAACCCGAGCGCGAGGGCCTGGCCGTCCCACCCCGTGATGATCAGGCTGCGGATGCCCTCGATCAGGTAGGAGACGGGGTTGAAGGTCGCGACTTCGCGAAACCAGTCGACTTTGATCAGGTTGCGCGGGAGGCTCGACGAGCTGAGAAACACGGTCACGAAGAGGAGGGGGAAGATCCCCTGGACCGCCTCGCCCGTGCCGAAGCGCAGCGCGACGAGCGCGCCGAGGCTCGCGAAGGCGAAGGCGATGAGGATCGCGAGGGCCAGGAGCACGAGCGCGCCTCCCACCCCGGTGACGATGACGACTCCGGTCGCGAGCCCGACGAGCAGGTAGACGATCGACTGGATGACGGCGAGGACGAGCGAGCCGCCGAGCTGTCCGACGAGCAGCGCGGTCCCGCGCAGCGGCGTCAGAGCGAGGCGGTTGAAGAACCCAGTCTCGATGTCACGGGCGAGGTCGGTGCCGGTCGAGATGGCAACGAACAGAGCTCCCTGGATGAAGGGGAGGGCGAGGGCGAAGGCGCGGTAGTCGGTGGTGGGAAAGCCATGAATCTTCGTCGCCGGACTGAGCGAGCTGCCGTTGATGGCAAAGAGGATCAAGGGGAAGATGAGCGGGAAGACGAGCAGCGCCCGCTGCCGGAGCGTCCGCGTGATCGAGCGGCGCGCCACCGCCGCGACCTGGTCGAGCAGGCCTGGGGCGTGAGCTGTCTCAGCGACCACGACGACCACGGCCCCGCGAGCCCGCGCTCGCCGGCTCCTCGCCCTCCGGCTCGGCGGTCCCTTCCAGCTTGCGCCCCGTCTTGGCCAGGAAGACATCGTCCAGCGAGGGCTGATGCAATTGCAAGGAGGCCACCCGCATATCGGCTTGATCGAGCGCGCGGACGATCTCGGCGAGCTGCGCCTCGCCCCCGGGCAACTGCACGGTCACGCTCCCTCGGCCGTTGCGGGCCGGTGCGCCGAAACGGGAGAGGAGCTCCGCCAGCCGCTCATCGGCGCTCACGTCGACGGGCGAGACCTCGACGCTCGGACTGCCGATCTCGGCCTTGAGCTGCGCCGGCGTGCCCTCGGCGACGATCTTGCCGTGGTCGATGATGCCCACCCGGTCGGCGAGGACGTCGGCCTCTTCGAGGTACTGGGTGGTGAGGAACACGGTCATGCCCTCGTCGTGCGCGAGGCGGGCGACCTCGTCCCACAGCGCGGCGCGGCTCTGCGGGTCGAGCCCGGTCGTGGGCTCGTCGAGGAAGAGGATGCGAGGCCCGTGGACGAGCGCCAGGGCCAGGTCGAGCCGGCGCTTCATCCCGCCCGAGTAACCGCCCACCCGGCGATCGGCGGCCTCGGTCAAGCCGACGCGCTCGAGCAGCGCCTGCGCCCGGCGGTGGCGCTCGGGCTTGGCCATCCCTTGGAGCGTGGCCTGAAGGAGCAGGTGCTCGCGGCCGGTGAGGATCGGGTCGAGGGCCGCTTCCTGCAGCGCCGCCCCGATCGTCGAGCGCACCTGCGAGCCCTCGCGCACGATGTCGAAGCCGCCTACGCTCGCCCGCCCGCTGGTGGGCGGCAGCAGCGTCGTGAGCATGAGCACCGTCGTCGACTTGCCCGCGCCGTTGGGACCGAGGAAGCCATAGATCTCGCCCGGGGAGACCACGAGGTCGATTCCATCGACCGCCCGCGGTCCCTTGCGGAACTCCCTGACCAGCTGCTCCACCTCGATGGCCGCGCTCGTGCTACTCATCCGCGCCAGAGTACCTAAAACCTTGAGGTTGTCAACTATCGACAAACTAAAGTAAACTGGAGTCACCATGGCCGCGGCCCCGCACCGGGAGCAGTCACCGGCCGACGAGGCCTGGGGGATACTGCGCCAGCTGCTCAGCGATGGCCGCCGCCGGTTTATCGCCGCGGCCTCCGAGCACGATCTCCACCCCGCTCAGGCGGGGGCGCTCCTGCAGATGGAGCCGCGAGCGGCGACGCCCATGCACGAGCTCGCGACGAAGCTCGCGTGCGACAACTCCAACGTCACCGGCATCGTCGACCGCCTGGAGGCTCGCGGGCTCGTCACCCGCCGCCCCTACGCCCAGGATCGCCGCGTCAAGCACGTCGTCCTCACTGACGAGGGAGCCCATCTCCGCGCCCGCATCGTCGCGCACCTGGCTGAGCCACCGGAGGCCATCATGCGCCTGTCGGTAGCCGACAAGCGCGTACTGCGCGATGTCCTGCGGCGGGCCGTGGGGGCCGTTTAGGGCTTGGGGGCGGCCCGGTAGAACGCGGGCGAGTCACCCCTGTCAGCCAACGTGGAACGTCGCACGCTCGCCCGGGGTGAGGTCGCGCACGCTGTCCCGTGCGGCGAGCTGAGCCAGTCGCGTCGGGTTCTCGCACACGGCGCACGTGTCCCACACCCACACGACATGACTGGTGTCCTCGACCGCGAGGGCGCCGCTCCCGGGAGAGAAGACGAGCGTCTGGACGGCGCTCGAGACCTTGTGCTGACGCACGAGCTGCAACGACCGCGAGTCGTACTCGTCGACCGTTCCGTCCTGACGGCCGATCGCGTAGAAGCGGCTGTCCGGCGACACCGCCAGCACGTTGCCTTCGGTCTGCGCTCCGGGTATCTCGACGGCCTTCCCCGAGGCGAGGTCGACGCGCACGAAGGCCCCGCCCAGCACCGCGACGAGGACGTAGCGGCCGTCGGGCGAGAGGAGCGCCCCTGACCCGCTCGCCCGATCGGGCAAGGTGATGGTTCGCATCACCCTTCCGGTGCGAAGGTTCCATATCACGACGCTCAGGCAGCCGTCGGCGACGGCCATCAGGCGGTCGTCCGGGGTGAAGGACGGGGTGGTGGCGGCGCAACCCGCGCTGCTGGCGCCGGGCCGCAGTGCTCGGCGGGCGCCGGAGTGCGGATCGATGACCTGAGCGAACAGGCGAGCCCCATCGACGTAGGCGACGACGACGTTGCCGTCCGGGGCTACCCCCTGAGTGTCGAGGCGCGGGACAGTGACGGCGGCGACCCGCCGTCCGGTTCGGCCTTCGATCTCGATGATCTGCGGACTCTCGGACGCCGGGTCCAGATAGGTCAGCCAGCGCAGGCCCCGCGATGCGGAGAAGCACGCCGAGTTACAGGTGTTGAAGACGGTCCCGGCGGGAAACCCGCCGAACCGGCGCACGATCTGCCCGGTGCGCCCGTCGACGATCTCGCCGCGGTCGCCGACGAGGACGAGATGCCGGCCGTCGGGCGTGAAGTCGAGGGCGGGGTCGGCAGGCGCCTCGAGGCGCAGGTGCTCGCTTCCGCGCACGGCCCAGGTCCGGAACACGCCGTCGAGCGACACCGTCACGAGCATGTTGTCGCGCGGGGGGATCGCCAGGTCGCCGGCGGCGATGCTGCTGCTGCTCGTGTCCCTGACCACGAGGCGCCCGGTCCGGGCGTCGAGCACATCGGCCGCCCCGGAGCTGTAGCCGACGGCGACAAGCCGGCCGTCGGGCGAGGTCTGGATCGGACTGGCGATCGCCCCCAGGGGGCCGAGCGCCACCCAGCGCACCCGCCGGGTGCGCGCGTCGACCGCCCAGGTCGCCGCAACCTCGTTGTCGTTGTTGGCGCCGATCTCCGATCCGGTGACGTACCACGTCCGCTCGTCGGGCGAGACCCTGAGAAAGTTCACCGCGGCGAGCTGCGGACGCCGCACGAGGCTCACCGTCCTGCGCTTGCCATTGAAAACGTCGAGAGCGGTGAGCCCGGGGAACAGGTCGCCGTGCCCACGACTCTGCCCGGTCGAGGCGATGAGGAGGACGCGAGAGGACGCCGGCATCATCCCGTTGACGACGTTGACACTGGCGTCGCCATGGGCGATCACGCGCAGACGGCCGCGGCGCAGGTTGACGACGGCGACCGTGTCCGTGTCGGCGATGGCAAGGAAGGACCCGCGGGGACCGCTGGCCACCTGGTCGATGGGGAAGGGCGCGGTGAAGATACGGCGAACACGCCCGGAGCCGACGTCGACGCTGACGAGGGTGTTGCCCATGGCGACGATCAGGGTCCGCCCCGTCGGGCCGAGGACCATGTCGGTGGACGCGGGGCCGACCCGAACCGCCCGGATGATGCGCTTGCGCGCCAGATCGGCGAAGACCACGTGCCCGTCGCACGTGTTGTCGGCGGCGATGCGGCCGCCGTCGAAGAGGAAGAGGAAGTTGGCGGTCAGGCAGCCCTGGGCTCCGAAGCCGGGGAGCTGGGACAGGGCCGTGTTGGCGTCGAGCGCCTCCGAGGCGGCCAGCTGTGCCTCGCGCGTCGGCGCGTCGTGGAGCGCCGCCCGGGCCAGGAGCAGGGCGAGCTGGGGATCGCGTGAGATCTGCGTCTGCGCTTCGGCGGCAAGCGCCTGCGACCGTGCCGCACCCTCAGCCCGAACGGCGTCGCGCCGGCTTACCAAGGCGAAAGCGAGCAGCGCCAGGGCGGCGAGAAGGAGACCCGCGCCCGCGGCGAGCGCGCGGCGCAGGCGGCGGTTGGCCTTGAGCTGCCCGCGCTGGGTACGAGCCATTTCGTCGACGCCTGCGTTCAGGAAGTCCCGCTCGGTCCGGTTGAGCAGCGCGCCGTTCGCGCTCGCCCACTCGGCGGCGGCGTCGAGTCGCGTGCCTCGGTAGAGATCGGCCGGCTCGCGGCCCGCGGCGCCCCAGAGTCGCGCGGCGTCGCTGAGGCGCCGATGCAGCCGGACGCCTTCGCGGTCCTCTTCGAGCCACCGGCGCAGGGTGGGCCAGCGACGGATGAGGACCTCGTGGGCGACCTCGGCGGTGCCCCGATCGAGGGTCACGAGTCGCGCTTCCACGAGCCGCTCGAGCAGGGTCCGCACCGCCTCCTCCGCGGTCCCTTCGGGAACGAGCTCCTCGATGCGAACGCGGCGGCGGGTGTCCTCGACGTCGTCGCCGATCTCCGTGAGGCGGAGGAAGATGTTCCGCAGCAACCGCCGGTCGGGCTCGGGAGTGGCGTCGACGACGGCGTCGGCGGTCTGGGCAACCGCGGAGCTGACGCCGCCGCTCTCGTGATACGCCGCGACGGTCAGCGTCCTCCCGTCGCGCCGCTCCCACGTCTCGCGCAGGGCATGGGACATCAGGGGGAGCGCGCCGGGCTCCCCGGCGACATCGCTGAGTACGACATCGATGAGGCCGGGTTCGAGTCGGAGTCCCGCGAGCCGAGCCGGCTCCGCGATGGCGCGCCGGAGGTCGTCGTCGCGCATGGGGCCGAGCAGCACCTGATTGTGGGCGACCGAACCGGCGAGCTCGGCGTCGGCGCTCATCTCACCGTAGAAGTCGGCCCGCACGCCGATGACCACGGGTCCCCTGAGGGAGAGAACGGTGGCGATGAAGCGCGCCCGCAGCTCGGCGTCGCGGCACTGCGTGTAGATCTCCTCGAACTGATCGATGACGAGCAGGTGGCGCTCGTGATCCTCGAGGTCGAACGGTGGCTCCGCGCCCGGAGTGATCAGGCGCGCGCGGTCGGCGCACGGGTGCTCGCCTGCCGTCACGGCGGCGATCACGCCGGCGCGGAGCAGCGAGGACTTGCCGCTTCCCGACGCTCCCACCACGGCGAGCAGCCGCCCGGGCGCGATCCGCCCCAGCACGTCGCCGATCACCTCCTCGCGCCCGAAGAAGAGGTGGCGATCACGCGGCTCGAAGGCGAGCAAGCCACGGTAGGGGCACTCGGCGGCCGCTGGGGCGGTAACGAGCCCGGGACCGGTGAGCGCCTTGATCGCCTCCGGGCGCTCGATGCCCTTGAGGGTGTGAGGACCCAGATCGACGAGCGCGTACCCGGCGGGAAGGTCGCCGCGAACGAGCTCCGCCGTCGTCGCGGAGAGCAGGATCTCGCCGCCACCCGCTTCGCCTCGCACCCGAGCGGCAAGGTTCACCGTCGTCCCCAGGTAGACGCTGCCGCGTCGCTGGGACTCCCCGGTGTGTAGACCGAAGCGCGCTCGGATCGGGGCGCCCTCGGGCCACGGCTCGTCGGCTAGGGCGCGCGTCGCGTCGATCGCCGCTCGGACGGCCTGGGCCGCGGACTGGAACACCGACGTCGTCGAGTCGCCTTCGCCCATCGACTTCACGAACCGGCCGCCGTGCGCCTGCACGAAGCGCGCGATGAGATCATCGTGGCGGACGAGCGACTCGGCCATCGGGCCCGGCTGGCTCTCCCACAGCCTGGTGGAGCCTTCGATGTCGGACAGGCAGAAGGTGATCACGCCCGTCGGGAGCGTCGAGAGCCAGCCGGCGCGCAGCCGCTCGACGAGCTCGCCGGGGGTGGCGGGGCGGCGCGCGGGATCGGCGGCGAGGCCGGCCGTGATCGCCGACTCCAGTCGCGCGGACTGCGTCGCGTCGAGACCCCCCCAGACCGACGGCTCACCAGTCGGCGGCGCCCCCGTGAGCAGGGCAAAGGCGGTCGCGGTGAGCGCGTAGACGTCGCTCGCGCGCGAAGGCGGCGCTCCCGCTTCGAGCTCCGGAGCCCGGAACCCGGCGGTGCCTCTGCGCTGGCCCTCCATCCCCAGCATCGAGGAGAGCCCGAAGTCGACGAGCTTCACGTGGCCGCCGCGTGTGAGGATCAGGTTGGCCGGCTTGACGTCGCCGTGGACGATCGGCGGGTCGCTCGAGTACAGGAAGGCGAGCGCCTCGGCGGCCTCGGCCACATAGGCGAGGACGCTCGAGAGCGGGAGTCCGGGGGAGCCCTTGTCGCGGAGCAACCTCGCGAGGTCGGTGCCATCGACCCAGTCCATGACCACCACGTACCGGTCGCCGTCGAAGAAGTCCTCCCGCACGAGCGGCAGCGCCGGATGCGGTGTGAGCCCGAGCAGGACCCTGGCTTCGCGGAGGAGATCGTCGCGGCCCTTGTCGCTTTCCACCCGCCGAATCTTCAGCGCCACCACGCGGGCGTGCTGATGATCGAGCGCCTTCACCACTCGCGCCTCGCCGCCGGAGCCCAGGATCTCAAGCAACTCGTAGCGACCCCTGCGCAGTTCGGTCAGAGGGTGACGGCGTGGCCCCGTGCCACCGTGCATTGCGGTGGGAGTCTGACACTGCGCCGGTGGCGGCGCAAACGAACGGCCCTACCCGGCGGTGGCGATGCCCGCGCCAGCGCGCCGGCCTCGGCGGGCGAAGAAGTCCGCTTCGGCCTCCCCGAGCGGCGTGGCCGGGTCCGTCCCCTCCATGTACTCGGTGGCGATCGCTCCCCAGTCCCCGCCCGCCCGGAGCTGCTGGAGAACGATGGCGACGATGCCGTGCATCCGCCGGATGAGGATCGCTTCGGGCGGCAGGGTGAACTGGTTGACCTGCAGCCTCGACTCGGCCCGCTGCTCGCCGTCGGGAGGCTCACGGTCGCGGCCGCGCCTCGCGGTCTCGGAGGAGAACCGGCGCTGACCGGGAACGGCGTACCACTTGACGGCCATGCGCATGAGCCGGAGCGCCCAGTCGGCTTCGACGGCGTCCGCGCGCTCGGCGGGTAGGTATCCGCCGGCCACGAGCGCGGCCTTGAGGGCCGGAGCGTCCTTGCCGCGCACGGCCCGGGCGATCGCGCCCTCGTCGGCTACTCGCGCGGCACTCACGTCGCGCAGCAGGCCGAAGTCCAGGAAGCAGACCTCGCCGTCGGGGCAGAGTAGGTAGTTGCCGGGATGCGGGTCGCCGAGGGCGATCCGGTCGCGATAGAGCAGGCCGAAGAAGAACCGGAAGACGATCTCGCCATAGCGATCGCGCTGCGCCTCCTCAGCCCGGCGCACCTCTTCGAAGCGTTCCCCTTCGACGTACTCGGACACCAGTACCCGGCGCGTCGAGAGCGCCATGTGGACGCGGGGCACGCGCGCGAACGGGTGCCCGCGCAGCAGCCGCCCGATCCGGCGCTGGTTCTGGGCTTCGAGCTCGTAGTCGAGCTCCTCGGCGATACGCTCGCGCAGCTCCGCGAGAAGGGCCTTGGCGTCCAGCCCGGGCGCGAGCCGCCTGAGGATCGGCAGCAGGAGCATGGCGTTCCGTAGATCGGTCTCGACCGCCTCGGCGACGCCCGGATACTGGATCTTCACGACCACGTCGTCGCCGTCGAGGGTGGTGGCGCGATGGACCTGGCCGATCGAGGCCGCGGCGAAGGCGCGTTCGTCGAAGTCGGAGAACACGCGCGTGAGCGGTCCTCCGAGCTCCTGGCGCATGAGCTTCTCGAGATCGGCGAAGGCCACCGGCGGCACGTCGTCGCGCAGCGCCGCGAGCTTGCGCTGGAGCTCGTCCTGCTCGTCCTCGGGGAGGCCGTCGAACTCGACCATCGAGATCATCTGGCCGACCTTCATGGCTGCGCCGCGCATCTGCCCGAGCTGATCGACGAGCTGGCGAACGAGGGCGGCGGTGCGCTCGCTCTGGGCGGCGGCGGCGCGCTCCGGGGTGCGGACCCGGTTGGCCGTCCGCATCCCCGCCCACCGCAGGCCCTGCCCGGTCACCAGCCCGCCCACCCGCGCCGTACGCGCCAGCCTGCCGGTGGGCAGCCTTCCCGCCTCGAGCGGCGGATCGTCCTCCGAGGTGCTCATCGAATGAGCGTAGCGACCGCCGTCCGGCGGTCCGCCATGCGGCTCAGTTATGCTCGCGGCGTGAGGGGAGTGGTTTGTAGGGCTCTGGGTATCGCCACTGCGGTCGCGGCGCTCGCCGCGGCCATCACTACCTCCGTCCTCGAGCCCGCGGGCTCGGCAGGCGCGCAGCCCCAGGCGTCCACCGCGGCCTCCCTGCTGGCGTGGTCGTCGCCGGCGTCGATCGACAAGCGTGCCCTGATCGCCCTCAGGTGCCCGACGGCGTCGTTCTGCGTCGCCATCGACAGCGGCGGAAACATCCTGACCACGCGCGCGCCGCTCGCTGGCGCGTCGGGGTGGAAGCGCTCGCATGTGGATAAGGGCCTCACCGCGCTCGCCTGCCCGTCGACGAAGCTGTGCGTGGCCGTGGACTTCAACGGGTTCGTGCTAGCGTCGCGTCACCCCGCGGGCGGGGCGAAGGCGTGGACGCGGACACTGGTCGACACCGTCACCCCGCGCGAGCTCTCGGCGATTGCCTGCCGGTCGAGCCTGTGCGTCACTGGTGACAACCAAGGTAACGTCTTCGCCTCGACAAATGTGACGGGGGGCAACCACGCGTGGAGGCACATCGCGCTGCCCTCGAACGGCGATAGCCCGGGCACCCTGTCCGGGTTCTCGTGCCCGCTGAAGTCGCTGTGCGTGGGGGTAGACCAGAGCACCGGCGAAGGTTTCATCGACGACGTGTTCACCTCGACCGACCCCACCGCCCCGAACAAGTGGAAGCTCACCACCGAGTTCAACAACAATTCCTTCACCGGCGTCGCCTGCCCCACCCGATCGCTGTGCGTCGCGCCCACTGTCGCCGGAGAGGTGATGACGACGACAGATCCGACCCACGCCCACGCTTGGCACGCCACCACGCTCGAGAGCAACGTGTCGATCAATGCCGTGGCTTGTCCCTCGGTATCGTTCTGCGTGCTCGGCGACGACTCCGGCCGGGTCGAGACCTCCACCAGCCCAACCGCCGGGGGCGCGAGCTGGACGCCCCAGACGATCGCCGCCAAGGAGGCGATCGAAGCGCTCGCGTGCCCGTCGGCCCGGCTGTGCCTCGCCGGCACGCGTAAGGGACACGTGATCGTCGGGAGTCGCTGAGCGATGCGGGTGCTGCGGCGCTGGCCAGCGG
>JALYZL010000624.1 GCA_030948875.1 Actinomycetota bacterium | reverse complement strand
CGAGCCCGGCTCCGAGGACGTCGGCGAGCCGTTCGAGCTCGGTATGGCCGAGATCCTCGGCGAACACGAACGGCAGCTCGACCAGCCGTTCCCCGAGGCGATCAGCGAGGCGGGCGAGCTGGCGCTGCTGGTTGGCGGCCCGATCGCGCTCGGAGAGGGCGGCTCGGATCGCGGCGCGGGCGAGCGGCGACGTCGCGTCCTCGGCCATCTGCCGTAGCTGTGCCACTTCGTCGGCCTCGAAGCGAGCCGGATACACGGCGTTGACGATCACCTCGTGCAGGGCGAGCCCATCCTCGGCGAGCGCATCGCGGAGGAGCAGGGTCTCGGTCACCGGCATCTCCTCGGGCCTGGCGACGGCCACCACCGCGGTGAAGCTGGGGTCGGCGATCGTGGTGGCGATGGCCCGGCCCTGGTGGGCGATCGGACCGACCCGGGCGATCTCGGCGAACGTCCGCGGTGTGCGCAGGATCCCGAGGCCGTGCCCGCTCGCGGGCGCGTCGACGACCACGAGGTCGTAGGGCGCAGCGCCCCGCGTCCTGCGCTGGAGCTGCGCAAGCTCCCAGACCTTGCCGACCGTGAGCAGCTCGCGCATGCCGGGGGTGGCCATGGCGAAGGCCTGGAAGAGCTTGCTCGAGCCGAGCGCGTGACCGACGGGGCCGACCTTGACCCGCAGATACTCATCCATCGCGCGCTGGGGGTCGATCGAGATGGTGAATAGGCCGGGGGCGAGCTCTTGCTCGACGAAGGTCTCCGTGACGACCCCGGCCAGGGCGGCGCCGATGCGATCCTGGGAGGCGAGCTCGACCACGATCGTCCGCAGGCCCAAGCGTGCGCCGAGGATGCCCAGGGCGATCGCTACTGTCGACTTGCCTACGCCGCCCTTGCCGGTGACGAAGATGAGGCGCTTGTCGAGGAGGCCGGACATGGGGGAGGGAGTGGCCCAGAGCGCGCTCGCAGAGCTCGCCTCGGTGCCACCCGGAAGATCCTGCGGGGTGGAAGGCGGCGAGTCCGGGCCGCCCGCGCGGCGCATTTTACCGGCGGGGAGTGGAACGGTGCCCCGCGCCGACCTGGCGCCAAGCGCATCCGCCGCGGAGGATTTCCGGCGACCCGTGCGAATAGAGGCTCGTATGCGTTCCCCTAGGCATCGGAGCCCGCAGTGACCGGCACGGCGAAGGTGATTGCGTTCGCCAATCAGAAGGGCGGCGTCGCCAAGACCACGACGACCCTCAACCTGGCGGTGGCGTTTGCCGAGGAGGGCCACCGGGTCCTCTGCGTCGACATGGACCCGCAGGGCAACCTGACGATGTCCCAGGGGGTCGATCCCGACGCGATCGACAAGTCCATGTACGACGTACTCGTCCACAAGATCCCGATCCGTGACGTGATCCGGATGCGGGAGATCGACGTGGCCTGCGCCTCGATCGACCTCGCCGGCGCGGAGATCGCCATGTCGACGATGATCGGGCGGGAGCGCTCGCTGCAGAAGGCGCTCGCCGCGGTTGACGCGGACTACGACTTCATCTTCATCGACACGCCGCCGAGCCTTGGGCTGCTTACGATCAACGCCCTTACCGCGGCGCACAAGGTGATCGTCCCCGTCCAGTGCGAATATCTGTCGATGCGCGGCCTGGTCCAGCTCCAGAACACGCTTGCGATGATCCGCGAGAACCTCAACCCGAATGTCGACATCGAGGGGATCCTGCCGACGATGGTTGACTCTCGGACGCTCCACGCCAAGGAAGCGATCGAGCTCCTCGAGGAGAACTTCGGGGACCGGGTCTTCGCTTCACGTATCAGAAAGACCGTGCGATTCGCCGAGGCGCCTGTGAAGGGTATGTCGGTGCTCAAGTACGATCCCGACGGCATGGCTGCTCACTCTTACCGGCAGCTCGCGAAGGAGGTTCTCTCAAATGGCACCATCCCCTAAGCGCGCGAGCATGCGGGACGGACCGCTTGCAGCCCTGTTCCGCAAGACGACAGAGGACACGGAGCCGATTCGCCCCGACGTCGAAGCGGGCGTGGTCGCGCCGGAGCCCGAGGCCGATGCGTCCCCGCCGGCGCGCGAGGTTGTAGAGCCGGTAGCCGAGGCCGAGGTCGGGGCCGGGGCCGAGGTCGGACAGCCGACGCCCGAGATCGTTGAGCCCGAGCTCGAGCCCGAGCCCGTGGGTGACGCGCCAGCGCCGCCGCCGCGCGAGAGCGAGCCCGAGCCGCGCGTGACCGTCGAGGCCGGTGAGGAGCCCGAGCCGAAGATGCCCTCCCCCCAGGAGCGGCTGCGCCACGTCTTCTCATCCGACATCCCGATGAACCTGCTCGACCGGATGACGGTGAAGACGGTTGTGGAGCCCCCGCCGGACGTGTTCGCGCGTCCCGAGCGCGCGGGCGAGGGGTTCGCCCCGCAACGCCACGTCGGCTCGCCCGTGCTGCGCGTGGTCGGCGTCGGCGGCGCCGGCGTCAACGCGGTCAACCGGATGGTCGAGGCGGAGATCGAGGGCATCGAGTTCCTCGCCATCAACACCGATCTCCAGTCGCTGCAGCTATCGGCCGCGCACGAGACCCTCCACATCGGCGACGGGGTCACGCGTGGCCTCGGGTCGGGCTCGAACCCGGACCTCGGCCGCCGGGCCGCGATCGAGGAGCACGACCGGATCAAGGCTCTGCTCAGGGGCTCGGACATGGTCTTTATCGCCGCCGGGGCAGGCGGCGGGACGGGCACCGGAGCGGCCCCCGTGGTCGCGCACATCTCGCGCGAGCTCGGAGCGCTCACCGTCGGCATCGTCACCCGTCCCTTCCAGTTCGAGGGCACACGGCGCCGTGAGCAGGCCGAAGCGGGGATCGCCGCGCTCGCCGAAGAGGTCGACACGCTGATCGTTGTCCCCAACAACCGGCTGCTGTCGGTGCTCGACCGCAACACGTCGATGGTCGAGGCCTTCCGGGTCGCCGACGACGTGCTCCGGCAGGGCGTGCAGGGGATCTCGGACCTGGTGACGCTGCCCGGCCTGATCAACCTCGACTTCGCCGACGTCCGCACGATCATGTCCGATGCCGGCAACGCCCTGCTCGGGATCGGGCTCGGCACCGGCGAACGCCGCGCCATCGACGCGGCCGAGCAGGCTGTGTCCTCGCCGCTGCTCGAGACGAGCATGGACGGCGCGCACTCGATCCTCCTCTCCATCACCGGCGGCCACGATCTGTCGCTGTGGGAGGTCAACGAGTCGGCCAAGGCGGTCGCCGCCGCCGCCCACCCGGACGCCAACATCATCTTCGGCGCCATGCTCGACGAGAAGCTCGAGGACCAGGTGTGGGTGACCGTGGTCGCGACCGGCTTCGGGGAGGGCCGCTCCCGTCCCCAGCGCGAGGAGCGCGGGCCCGCCTCGGTCCGCGCCGACCGAAAGCGTGCCCCGTCGCGGCTCGACGATGGTTCACGCGATCGAGATCGCAGGCCACTGCGCGAAGAACGCGATCGCACGCCCCTGCGCGAGCCGCGCGGTGAGCCGCGTGTGACGCGCCGGCGCGAGCGGCCCGCGAGTACGTCGTTCGATCTCGACGTGCCCGAGTTCATCCCGCGCCGCTGAGCTCGACGCGTCCGCAGCTCGGCGTCATCGCCGCCGGCCACCCGCTGACGGCGCGGGCCGGCGCCGACGTCCTCGGCACGGGCGGTAACGCGGTCGACG
>JALYZL010000611.1 GCA_030948875.1 Actinomycetota bacterium | reverse complement strand
GTCCGACGAGCAGGACGATCTTGGCGATGCCGTAGACGCCGTTCTCGATCGGGACGATGGTCGCGGCGCCCAGCCCGGTGAGCGCGGCGTCCTGGAGGTTGAATACGCACCAGGCGACGGTGGCAGCGACGAACACCAGGATCATCGGTGCACTCGAGCCGAGGGCGTGGAGCGCGGGCGCCCAGAAGTGCACTCCGAGCAGGAACAGGGCGGCGCACAGGACCGACGCGCACGCGGCGACGGCGTAGCAGCCGGCGATGAATCGCCGGCGCGCCTCGCCCATAACCGGCAGGAACCTGACCAAGGCGCTCATCAGGTTGAGCTGGGCGACGCCGGCGATGAACATCATCGCCGAGATCGCGGCGGTGTTGATGCCCACCACTCGCGGCGTGTACTCGCGCGCAGCGATCAGCCAGTACGCGAAGCCCAGGAGCGAGGTCACGCCTTCGTTCAGAACCAGCGCGTAGCCGGCGCGGAACATCGGGACCTGTAGGTGGGCGCGGAACGCGGCGACGCGCGTCGCCCGGGCCGAGTCGGCGACCGGCGGGAGCTCAGCCTGAGCCATCGCCAGGCCCGGATGCCAGTGCGAAGCGACCGGCCCGGAGCCTGCTCCACAGGTACGCCGCCGGCCCCCGAATCATCCCCAGCCGCTCCGCGCGGGCGAGGTCCGCGGGCCAGTTGCGCTCCTCGCGGCCAGCGGCGCCCGGGCGCGGATCAAGCGCGCGACGGAAGCCCGTGCGGCCCAGCCGCGCGAGCTTGAACAGCCTGGCCGGGTCGTCGACCACGGTCTTGGTGAGGAACGCGGTCAGCCCGACGCCGTAGTTGAATGCCTGCCGCCGCAGCGCCTCGTAGTCGTCATGATGGCGGTGGTGCACCACGGCGGAGGGGTTGTAGACCAGGCGGCGGCCGGACGCGATCACGGTGAAGAACGCCGACAGGTCATCGCCGCCCCGTGCAGCCGTGCCGATCCCGATCGCCGGATCGAACCCACCCTGCCGGCGCAGGGTGGCCACGTCGAACGCCATGTTGGCGCCGGAGCCGAAGGTCCCCGCGGTATAGGGATACAGCGGGTCGCCGCCGTGAGTGGTGCCATCGAAGACGCGCTCGGCAAAGCCCTTGTTGAAGCCCCACAGCCGCTCGGCAACGAGCTGGGCACGAGTCTCCAGCTCGGCCGGCACGATCAGGCCGGTGACGCACGCCACCTGATCGGCGCGCCGGAACCCGCGGGCGAGCTCGAGCAGCCACAGGCGATCGGCGGTGACGTCGTCGTCGGTGAAGGCGACGAAATCCCCGTTCGCGCGGGCCAAGCCGAGGTTATGCGCCGATGCCAGGCCACGGCGGTCCTCACGCAGGTACGTGATCCGCTCGCGAAACTCCTCGCCCGATACGAGCTCGCGAGTCGCCGTCAAGGTCGGAGCGTTATCGACGACCACGATCTCGTAATCGGGGTAGTCGAGCTCGAGCAGAGAGCGAAGGCACGCGCGCAGGCTGGCGGGCCGGTCACGCGTGGCGACGACCACCGACGCCGGCCTGGCCTCGGCGCGGACAGCGTCCCGCTCGGCGACGCACGCGGGCGTGGCGGAAGGCCGCAGCCCGCTCACCAGGAGCGTCTCGACGGCCGGTAGACCGTCGCTGATCAGGTGCTCGCGGATCCGCCCGCCGGCCGCGCTCCAGAGCAGCTCGGCGAGCTCGTCGGGCTCGATCGCGGCGCTCGGCCCTGTCAGCGCCGTGAGATCCAGTTCGAGGAGGGCGAGCGGCGCTCGGTGCAGGCGAACCAGGCACAGCGCCCGCGTGTAGCCCCGGCCCTTGGCGCCGCCCAGCGAGCTGATTGCGGAGAGCGGCTCCGCGAGCTCGATCTCAATGACTTTCATCGCCCCGACATCGTGGATGGGATCATTGCTCACTAGACCGTGACCCCCTGCCAGGGGTCCGTCCGCCGCCCCCGTACGGCCTCGGCCGGATCACCATATCAACAGCATAAGCACGTACATACGGGCGGGGTTGCCGGCTTGACATAGTCGTGGCGTGCCTCGCACCGTCCCGATCCTTCTGTATCACTCGGTCTCCGACAAGCCGGCGCAATGGATCTCGCAGTTCACGGTCACGCCACGCGCGTTCGCCGATCAGCTCGGCGCGGTCGCCGCGTCAGGCGCGACGCCGCTGACGTTATCTCGGCTGATCGACGGCCGGAATCGCGGAACCCTGCCCGAGCGACCGGTCCTCGTGACGTTCGACGATGGCTTCGCCGATACGCGCGACGCCGCGCTTCCAGAGCTCGCTCGGCGCGGGATCGCCGCGACGGTGTACGTCACGACCGGGTTCCTGGAGCAGGGATCCGGGCCGCAGGGGAGCCCGATGCTGGACGGCGCCGCGCTGCGCGAGCTCGCCCGAGGAGATATCGAGGTCGGCGGGCACAGCCACACCCATCCACAGCTCGACACGCTGACGCGCAGCAAATCGCGAGATGAGCTGCGCCGCTGCAAGTCGCTGCTCGAGGATGCGTTGTCGATGCCCGTGAGATCGTTTGCCTACCCACACGGCTACTCCAGCGCAGCGGTACGCCGACAGGTGCAGGAGGAGGGGTTCGACTCGGCGTGCGGGGTCGGCAACGCGCTCAGCCACGACGGCGACGATGTCTTCCACCTCGCCCGGCTGATGGTGCGGGCGACGACGACGACGACCGAGATCGCCGCATGGGTCGCCGGTTCCGGAGCGCCGCTAGCGCCGCGTCGGGAGGCGGTGAAGACGCGGCTGTGGCGGTCGTACAGACGACTCTCGGTCCGCGCCGGATTGCGACCGGCAGTCGATCTGTAAGGTCACCGGCGGCCCGAGGTAAGAGGATCGACTCGTTGCTCGATCAGCTCGATCGCACGTCCATGTAATGACGTGTCCTTCACGAGCGCGTCGAACATAGTCTGCAGCGAATCGTCGACGAGGAGCTCGGCCCATGCCGAGAGTAGGTGCCAGACCACGTACGCAGCGAGGAGCCCGGCGAGCAGCCGTGCAGGCTCCGGCGCTACGCTGGCCGCTACCCGCCGCCGCACACCGACTAAGGGCGCGAGGCGGAGCCGCGGGTCGGTCACGTCGAGGTAGGCGAGCTCCGCGCCGACGAGACCGAGCGCGAGCGCCTTACCCCCGATCCGCAGCCTCATCGGCGTGGCGCCGATGCGCGGGCCATCGATGATCATCTCGCCGGGGCCTGGATCGACCTCGGGATCGGTGGCCACGATCCACCCCACTCCCGGTGAGCCGCCAAGCGAGGCGATGACGGTGCTCGGACGATCGCTCGTGACGATCGCGTCGCGGACGCCGATCGCGTCCCGCATCCGATCGACGTCCACCTGGCGCACGACGAGGCGACCCATCGACGTGGGCAGCGGTTCGACGGCGAGCGGCCGCCCGGAGAGATCGCACAAGACGGCGTGGGCGCCCTCGGGTGAGAGGCGGACGTCGTACAGCGCCGGCACGCGTGTGCTCGGCAGATGGCGGGCGACCAGGTCGAGCTCTATCTTCCGCTGGCGGTCGTGCAGCCAGTCCAGCGCTCGACCGATCTCCTCGGCGGTCTCTGACGCCAGCGTGGTCTCGGCGATCGCCTCCGTCAGCGGGCGGCCGTACCGATTTGGG
>JALYZL010000596.1 GCA_030948875.1 Actinomycetota bacterium | reverse complement strand
CGCCGAGCCCGCGCCCGCCGCTCCCGACGCGACCGCCGACGACGACGAGATCGAGGAGATCGAGGTTCAGCCGCGCGTGAAGCCCGAGATTCCCGGCGCTGACCTGATTCCCGACATCGTGCCCGAGGGCGGTGAGGCGCTTCACCTCGACGCCGAGGCGCTGGCCGCCGCGGAGGCCGAGGCGGAGGAGGCCAGGGGCGGCGATGTCGACCGCGAGGAGGACGCGCAGCCGATCGCCGATGCCGCCATCGACCTCGCCGCGGGTGCGCGTTACCGCGCCACGGGCAAGCGCAAGACCGCGGTCGCGCGCGTGATCCTCAAGCCGGGCAGCGGCGTCTACCTGGTCAACGGCAAGACGCTCGAGGCGTTCTTCCCTCGACCCACGCTCGAGCGGGTGATCCGTCAGCCGCTGGAGACGGTGGGCTATGAGGCTCGGATGGACGTGGTGGCAAAACTTCATGGCGGTGGCGTTTCGGCCCAAGCGGGAGCGCTTCGCCACGGCATTTCGCGGGCCTTGATCGAGGCCGACCCGAACCTGCGCGGCGAACTCAAGCGCCGCGGCTTCCTCACCCGCGACCCACGCGTCAAGGAGCGCAAGAAGGCTGGGCTCAAGAAGGCCCGTAAGCGGCCGCAGTTCTCCAAGCGCTAGCGCGCGCCCCGCGGGCACCGGCTCGATGGCGCGGCAGCTCTTTGGTACCGACGGCGTTCGGGGCGTCGCGGGCGAGTTCCTGACCGCCGACCTTGCCGTCGCGCTCGCGCGCGCGGCGGTGACACGGTCGGGCGAGGACCGCGCCCAGGTGCTGATCGTGCGCGACACGAGGGAGTCGGGGGAGATGCTCGAGGCGGCGATCGCCGCGGGCGTGACCGCAGCGGGTGGCGATGCGCTCCTTGGCGGCGTGCTCCCGACGCCGGCGGCGCCGATGCTCCTGCGCCGCCACGGCTTTCAGCTCGCCGCCGTGATCTCCGCCTCACACAATCCCTACCGCGACAACGGGATCAAGATCTTCGGTTCCGACGGGTTCAAGCTCAGCGACGACACCGAGCACGAGATCGAGGCCGAGCTCGAGCGGCCGGCGCGCTCGCCGGAGCGGATCGGGCGGGTCCGGCGCCTCCATGGCGCGCTCGAGGACTACCTGCGCGAGCTCCACACGAGGTTCGAGGGGCTCGACATAGGTAGCCGGCGTCTGCTCCTCGACTGCGCGAACGGGGCGACGTATCGCGCCGCCCCCGAGATCTTCCGGCGGCTCGGGGCGGAGGTGGACGTCCTCGCCGCCGAGCCGGACGGCCGCAACATCAACGACGAATGCGGCTCGACCCATGTCGAAGCGCTGGCACGGCGGGCGGCGGAGGGCGATTACGACGTCGCCTTCGCCTTCGACGGCGACGGCGACCGGGTCCTCGCGGTCGATCGGGAGGGGGTGGTCGTCGACGGCGACGAGCTCGTCGCCCTCGCCGCTCTGCACCTGCGCGAGCGGGGCCGTCTCGCGGGCGGCGGCGTCGCGGTGACGGTGATGACCAACTACGGCTTTCACTCGGCGATGCAGGCTGCGGGCATCGAGGTCGCCACTACCGCGGTGGGCGACCGCTATGTGCTCGACGAACTGCGCCGCCGCGGCTGGTCGCTCGGCGGCGAGCAGTCGGGACACATCATCGATCTCGGTTTCGGGCCCTCGGGCGACGGGATCGCCAGCGCCCTGCTCGTGCTCGAGTCGCTCGGTGACCGCGACCTGGCGCACCGCGACGCGATGTCGAAGCTCCCGCAGCGGCTGGTGAACATCCGCGCCTCCGATCGCGCCGCCCTCTCGCTGGCGATGGACCAGGGCGCGGTGCGCGAGGCGATCGATCGCGAGGGGACTGCGCTGAGCGGTCGCGGTCGGGTGCTCGTGCGCGCTTCCGGGACCGAGCCGCTGATCCGGGTCATGGTCGAGGCGCCGAGCGAGTCCGAGACCGACGCTGTGTGCGCGCGGCTCAGACAGGTCGTGGAGACGGCTATCGCGTAACGCGCGCGGACTACGCGCGTTTCAGGTGCAGGTCGAATTCCATCGTCGCGGCGCCCGACACGTTGACGAAGCCGCCAACGCTGGGAGCGGTCATGTTGAACTCGCTCCACGGGAAGGTGAGCGAGCCTACGGCCTCGATCCCCGAGCTCGACACGCGCATCTGGAGCGGAACGGTCAACCGTCGCGACGTGCCATGGAGGGTGAAGGCGCCGGTGATCGGAGCGCGGAAGACGCCGCCGCTCAGGGCGCCCGCCGGCAGCTTCATGGGACTGGAGAGCGTGAAGGTGGCCCTCGGATAGGTGGCGGTCTGCAGGCCGAGGGTCTGAATGTGCTGATCGCGCTGCGCCTCGTTGCTCTTGAGGGTGTTGACCGCGACCACGAAGCTCGCGCCGGTCACCGTCACCGTGCCCTTGGACTCGGTGAGCGTGGCCACGCCCGTGATCTGCGATGTGCGCCCGACGGCGTCGCTCTCGGCCGGGAGGAAGCCCAGCTTCTCACGGACGCGGTAGCCGGCCTCCGAGCCGGTGGCGATCGTCCAGCGGCCGGCGAGCGTCGTCCCGGCGCTGATCGGGGCGGCGGCGGCGGCGGTCGAGGAAGTGGTGGAGGAGGTGGTCAGGCTGAAGGGCTTGGGCGACGAGGTCGGGAAGAGCACGAAGTAGATGAAGGCGAACCCCGCGACGGCGAGCACCACCAGGCCACCTGCGATCGTCAGCAGCGCACCGCGCTCGGTGTCGGGGAGGAGAGCTCTCACGCGCTGAGTCTCTCCGCCGCGAATAAGGCGTGCGTAGGAGTTCGTAGCGGCGCCCGAAGGGCCCGTCACTCGTCAGGCGCTTTGGCCTGCTCGTCGAGCTTGTCGCGCAGGTAGGCCGCCTTGTCGGCGCGTCGCGCGTGGGCGAGGCGTTCCTCGTCCTGGGCCGCCCGCTCGGCTGCTTCGTGTTCCTGCCGCGCGCGGCGCTCCTGGGCGGCTCGCAGGCGCTCGATTTCTGACTGGTCGGGCATGAGTTCCCACTCGGTCCGTACCCGAGTGCTCGGCGACTCTAACGCTAACCCCCGAGGGCGAGCACCTCGTCGGCGGCCCGGATGACCTCGGGGTCGTGGGTCGCGCAGATCACCGTCTGGGCATCCTCCGCCGCCGACTGCACGAGCAGCCGCGCCACGCCGGCAGCGCTGGACCCGTCGAGCCGGGAGGTCGGCTCATCGACGATGAGCAGACCGCGCGCGCTGGCCAGGGCGTGGTCGTCCTCGAGGTCGTAGTGGGTGTTGACGAATGCCTGGACGAGGACGAGCGCTCCGGGCGCGGGGGCGCGGGGGCGCGGCCTCCCGGTTGCACAGACTCACCAGCCATCATCACTTCGCTGGTTAGTCTACCGCGGGCGGCTTGACGCGAGGGCTCGAATGCGAATAGGGTCGCCTGCGATGACTCGGACTGCACGGAGGTTCGGACCACTCGTGGCCCTCGCGGTCTTGCTTGCGCTCCCCGCCTCGGCGGCGGCGGCAACCCGCACGTGGGTCTCCGGGCTTGGCGACGACGCCAACCCGTGCAGCCGCACCGCTCCGTGTAAGACCTGGGCCGGTGCGTACTCGAGGACCGACACCGGCGGCGAGATCGACGCGATCGACTCGGGCGGGTTCGGCTCGCTCACGATTTCCAAGTCGATCACGCTGTCCGGAGAGGGCGTGAACGCATCGATCCTCGCCGGCGGGACATTCGGCCTGGCGGTGAACGCCCCGGCCGGCTCCATCGTGGTGATCCACGATCTCCAGATCAACGGGATCAACGGTGACTCCAGCTTCGGCGGGACCTACGGAATCGAGTTCTTGGGCGGCTCGAGCCTGCGCGTCGACGGGGGGAACATCTTCGGGTTCGTTAGCCAGGGGATCTACGACGCGTCTTCGACCCCGGGCAGCCAACTGATCGTCAACAACGAGGACATCTATAACAACACGGGCGCCGGCGTGTTGCTCACGCCACCAGCGGGCGTGGCCGGGAGCGCCGTCCTCGACGGCGACCACCTCGACGGCAATGGGTGCGGCCTTGCCGTCGGAGCATTCGGCCCCGGAGCGGGCACGTGCGGTACCGCCACTTCCGGTACGGCCGCCGCCGGCGCGACCGCCACGTCGAACAACTCCTCGATCAGCGACAACACCGGCGCCGGGGTCTACTCCGGCGGATCGCCGTCCGCGAACTACATCTCGAACGACATGATCACGGGCAACGGCACCGGGCTGCAGACGTTCGCAGGCGGCGCGATCTTCTCCGTGGGTGCCAACAACGTCGTGGTGGCCAACGCGACCAACGGAAGCCCGACCTCGACCGTGTCGCTCGGTGCCGCTGGTCCCACCGGTGCCACCGGTGCCACCGGTGCCACCGGTCTGACCGGGGCCACAGGCCCTGCGGGCGCCGCCGGCAAGGTCGAGCTCGTGACGTGCAAGTCGGTGACCGTGAAGAAGAAGGTCAAGGGCAAGACCCACAAGAAGACCGTGCAGAAGTGCACGGGCACGCTCGAGTCCGGCACCGTCAAGTTCACGACTGCGGGCAAGACCGTGACCGCGACGCTGACCCGCGCCGGCCACGTGTATGCCGCCGGGACGATGCGGATGGGGAGGACGGGTGCCGAGGGCGCCCTCAAGCCCCTGCGCAAGCTGACCCGCGGGCGCTACACGCTCACGCTCTCGCACGGGCACACGGTGCTGAGCCGTCGAACCGTGCTCGCGAGGTAGCCCGTCGCCGGGGCTATGGGCGGGTACCATGGGGCATTCGGACTCCGGGGAATGCGAAGTCCGCGGGCCGCCGATGCGGCTCGACCCCCGAGACAGGACTGTGAGCGCTTATGTGCGGCATCGTCGGCTACGTCGGACCCCGTTCCGCCCGTCCCCTCCTCCTGGCGGGCCTCGAGAAGCTCGAATACCGCGGCTACGACAGCGCGGGCATCTCGGTCCTGAGCGGCGACCGGATCGACGCCGTTCGCGCCGTCGGCAACCTGAGCGCGCTCCGCGTCGCGCTCGACGCGCGGGAGAAGGCGGCGGCGGGGGGAGTGGCGCTGATCGAGCGCGACGAGCCCGGGACGGGCATCGCCCACACGCGCTGGGCGACGCACGGGCGGGTCACCGAGGAGAACGCCCATCCGCACTTCGACACCACCGACCGCGTCCACATCGTGGTCAACGGGATCGTCGAGAACTACCTGGCGCTCAAGGACCAGCTCGAGGAGGAAGGCGCCGTCTTCACCTCGGAGACCGACGCCGAGGTGATCGCCCACCTGGTCGCCCGCCACAATCATGGGGACCTCATCGAGGCCGTCCGCGAGGCCTACGCCGAGCTTCGCGGTCACTATGCGTTCGTCGCCATGAGCGCGGATGAGCCGGGGCTCATCGTCGGCGCCCGCAAGGAGTGCCCGCTCATCGTCGGCTGCGGCGAGGGCGAGCAGTTCATCGCCTCCGCCGTCCCCGCCTTCCTCAGAGAGACGCGCCAGGTCCAGTACATCAACGACGACGAGATCGTGGTGCTGCGCCCCTCCGGCGTCGAGTTCCTGACCGCCGCGGGCGAGCCCGTCGAGCGCGAGATCGTGAAGATCGACTGGGACGCCGAGGCGGCCGAGAAGCAGGGCTATGAGACCTTCATGCTCAAGGAGATCCACGAGCAGGCCGACGCCGTGGCCGAGACGATCGGCGAGCGCGCCGCCCGCGAGGACGGGATCGACCTGGGCGACATGGGAGCGGTCGACGACGAGCTCCTGCTGAGCGTGCGGCGGATCGTGGTGGTGGCCTGCGGCACCTCCTACCACGCCGGCTTGATCGGGCGCTACGCGATCGAGGCGTGGGCGCGTGTGCCCGTCGAGGTCGATGTCGCCTCCGAGTACCGCTACCGCAATCCCGTCGTCGGTCCCGGCGACCTCGTGGTCGGGATCTCGCAATCGGGCGAGACGGCAGACACCCTGATGGCCATGCGCACGGCCCGCGAGCGCGGCGCCAAGGTCCTCGCGGTGACGAATCTCATGGGGTCCCAAGCGGCCCGCGACGCCGATGGCGTCCTCTACACCCGCGCCGGCCTGGAGATCGGGGTGGCGGCGACGAAGACGTTCGTGTGCCAGGTGGCGGCGATGTACCTGCTCGCGCTCAGGCTCGCCGAGCTGCGCGGAACGCTCGAGCCCGACGTGCTCAAACGGACGATCACCGAGCTCAAGCACCTGCCGCACCTGATCGCCGAGATGGTCGAGCACGGCCTTACCGACCTCGAGGCGATGGCCGCCGAGCACTGCCACGCCAAGTTCTTCCTCTACCTCGGGCGTCACGTCGGCCTGTCGGTGGCGCTTGAGGGGGCGCTCAAGCTCAAGGAGATCTCCTACATCGCCACCGACGCGTACCCAGCGGGCGAGATGAAGCACGGTCCGATCGCCCTGCTCGACGAGAACACGCCGGTGGTCGTCGTGGCGACCGACTCCCCGGTGCTCGAGAAGGTTGTCTCGAACATGCAGGAGGTGCGGGTGCGCGGCGCCCACGTGATCGCCGTGGTCACTGCGGGCAACGACCAGATCGCCCGTCATGCCGACCACGTGATCCCGATCCCGGCCACGGACTGGATGCTCTCGCCGCTCCTCGCCGTGATCCCGCTGCAGCTCTTCGCGTACTACATCGCGCGCCGGCGCGGGCTCAACGTCGACCAGCCGCGGCACCTCGCCAAGACGGTCACGGTGGAGTGAGGACAGTGTCGGTCGGCGTCGATCTGCTCGAGATCGAGCGGCTGGAGCAGGCGCTGGCGCGCCGTCCGCGGCTCGCCGAACGGCTGTTCACCGACGGCGAGCGCGCGTACGCGGCCGGCCGGGGGCGCCCCGGTCAGCATCTGGCCGCCCGCTTCTGCGCCAAGGAGGCGGTGGCCAAGGCGCTCGGCCTGTCGGCCTGGAGCTTCCGCGACGTCGAGGTCGTCGGTGGCGGCGACGGTCCTCCGCGGGTCTGCCTGCACGGAGCCGCCGCCCGGCGCGCCGCCGAGCTCGGCGTCGAGGTGGAGATCTCGCTCACCCACACGCACCGGGATGCCGCGGCGGTCGCGGTGACCGTGTAGGGAGCTCGTGCGGCGCGCCGGTAGGCTCGGTTGGTGCGTTAGGTTGCGCTGAGCGATGCCCCTCCCCGAGTGGCTCGATCCCCTGCCCGACGCGGCTGAGCAGCGCGCCCTCGACGAGTGGGCGATCGGCGAGCTCGGGATCCCCGGGGTCGAGCTCATGGAGCGGGCGGGGACCGGCCTCGCCGAGCTCGTGAGTAGGCGCGCCCCGGCCGGGCGCATCGCCGTGGTGTGCGGCAAGGGGAACAACGGGGGCGACGGCTTCGTCGCCGCTCGCGCCCTGCGCGGCCAGGGACGCGAGGTCGACGTGTTCATTCTGGCGGCGCCGGACGAGTACCGGGGCGATGCTCGCGCCAACCTCGAGCGCCTCCCGGGCGCGCGCCCGCTGCCCTTCGACGCTGCGCCCTTGTCCGGCGCGGGCGCGATCGTCGACGCGATCCTGGGGACGGGGTTCGCGGGCGAGCCGCGCGCGCCCGCGGCAGGAGCGATCGAGGCGATCAACGACGCCCGCGAGGGGCGGGTCGTCGTGGCCTGCGACGTCCCCAGCGGTGTCGACGCGTCGAGTGGTCACGTCGCCGGCGTGGCCGTGCGCGCGCACGCCACCGCCACCTTCCATGCCGCCAAGCCAGGGCTGTGGATCGCGCCGGGAAAGCAGCACGCCGGCGAGGTGAACGTGATCGACATCGGCATTCCTCCCGGGGGTCCGGCCACCCCGCGGATCGGTCTGATCTCGCCCGAGGTGCTCGACGGAGTCCCCCGCCGCGGGGCCGAGTCGACGAAGTTCGCAGCCGGCAGCGTGCTCGTGTGCGGCGGATCGCCGGGACTCACGGGCGCGCCGTGCATGGCCTCGGAGTCGGCCATGCGGGCCGGCGCCGGGTACGTGACCGCGTGCGTTCCCGAGTCGCTGCACGCGATCTTCGAGGGCCGCCTGCTCGAGGTGATGAGCGCTCCGCTGCGCGACAGCGGGGGGGCGCTGCACCCGACGGCGGTGGGGGCTGCCGTCGAGCGGGCGGCGCGGGCGGACGCGGTCGTGCTCGGCCCCGGCCTCGGTCGCGACCCCGGCGCGGTCCGTTTCGCCCGCGGCCTGGCCAGCGCC
>JALYZL010000547.1 GCA_030948875.1 Actinomycetota bacterium | reverse complement strand
CATCCGGAGCCGCCGCTCTCCCGATTCGCGTTCGCCTGGAAGCGGGCTGGCCTCTGGAGGTGCCGGCCCGGCGAGCGCGAAGACTGGGGCTGAGGCTACGCCAGCTCCACCTTGTCCCAAACCGATCCGGCGCTCGAGGGCGTGCACTACAACGCGAACAAGGGCGTTGATGTCGGCGTACATCAGGCCATGCACACATTCACCTGGGACAACGTCGGCTTCGATGGACCGCTCCTGCCAAGAGATTTGGCGTTTGACGCGGCCGACAGTCTCACCAGTGTCCCCGGTTACCCGACCCTGACTAACTCGGCTGGGCCACGTCAGCCTCCTCGCGGGCGAGCATCGCGATTCCGAGGGTTCAGGGTATGGCGAAGGCCATCGGTGCTCTGCAACCCTCAACATCATCAATCCCGACGTAGTCCCGGCCACGTTCAGGTATTCACTAAACGGACATAGATTGGGCCCAAACGTACAGCTGGCCGTTTCGCGACACGATGACCAACAGCCCCAGAACCCTCGCGCTACCAGTCTCCGTATCTCAAGTCGTGCGCGGCACGAACCACGTGAAGATCTGGTCCGATCAGGACAGCCTGATCGTTTCCAATGTCGACCTGATCCAGCGAGGCGCCGGCGGCGTGGTTAGGCCGTAAGTCGCAACGCCCATGGCGCGGGACGGGGCCGGAGGGACCGGGTTACCCGGGCCGCGGGACCGGGGTGCCGCGGATGCCCCTCAGGTCAGTGAGTCCGCCTTGACGGCGGTGGCGTAACCGTCCGCGAGCGCCGCCAGGAATGCTGCATGGACCTGCTCGCCGGGAACCGCTACCCCGTCATGCGCAAGGTCCGGCGCTGCACATCCGTCCCCTACCACGGTGACGTCGAACCCTAGGTCCGCTGCCGCGCGGACCGTCGCGTCCACGCACATCGAGGTCATCATGCCCGCCACCACGAGCTCGTCGATCGACTGGGCGCGCAGGCGCTGCTCCAGATCGGTGCCCAGAAAGGCATTTGGCTGCTCCTTCACGACGACGGGCTCACCCCCGCCGGGGGCGACCCGAACGTCATGTTCGACACCCGCCGTGCCCGGCCGCATGTACTCGGCATCAGGCTGCGTCCCACAGGTGCTGCACATGGACCACCGGCTCATCGTCGCTGTGAAAGCGCGCCAGCACCGCAGCCGCCGCGTCCGCCGGCGCGTCACTGCCGACGAGCGGGTGGGCCCCACCGGGAAAATAGTCCCGCTGAATGTCGATGAGGAGAAGCGCCCGCGCCATGGCCCGGAGCGCATTCTCTCAGGCTTGTCGGCAGCTGATGTCCGGCGCCCGAGTCGCGCGAGTTCGTGTTGGCCAGGTCTCACACCGGGACGGCGATCGCGTCCGCGTTGTGGTCGGGCTCAACCGCCATCTGATCCAGGCTTTGGCGAGCAGTTGGACGCCATGGACTATGTGCTGCGGCGGCGCGCCCGCGCTGATGCGGAGGTGGCCATTGAAGCGGTCATCGGGTGCCATGGCGCCCCCGGTCGCGACGGCAACGCCGTGGCGGAGCGCGAGTTGCGCAAAATGGTCGGCGTTGCCCCACGGCATCGCTGCCCACACCGACCAACCAACCGCGAGGTTCGTCGAACTCCCAGTCGGGCAGATGCAGCCTGAGCTGCTCGACGAGGACGGCGAGTCGTTCCTGTGCGGCCGACCGGGTGGGTGTGGTGAGGCGATCGAAGTCGCCGAAGATCGTCAGCGCCATCGCCTGTTCCAGCAGCGGTCCGCCGAGGTCCAACGCTGCGCGCAGCCGGCCGAGACGCTGCACGATCTCTGGCGCGGCGCGGATCCAGCCGACGCGCAGGCCCGCCCAGTAGCACTTGCTCAGCGACCCGACGGAGATCACGCGCTCTGGCGCGATGGCCGAGAGGTCGGGAGGCAGGGGCTGAACGGTGAGCTCGGACATGGTCGTGTCCTCGATCGTCAACAGGCCCCGCTGCTGCGCAATCCTCAGGATCTCTCGTGCCGGCGCTGCTCGCTCATCGTCGTACCGGTCGGGTTGTGACAGCTCGGGACCAGATAGAGCAACCGGGCCGGCCCTGCACCGAGCGCCTGCTCGAGCCCGTCGCGCAAGACACCGGCGTGATCGCGCTCGAGCGCTTCGATCCGCGCGCCGGCCCGTGAGAACACCTCAATCGCGCCGGGATAGGTGGGCGCCTCCACGAGCACGCGATCACCCGGCCGCAGCAGACCGGTAGCGACCAGCGAAAGCGCTCCCTGCCCTCCGGCGGTGACCAGGATCTGTTGCGACTCAGTGGGCCCCGCACGGCGGGCGGAGAGATGGTGGGCGATCGCGACGCGCAGCGCGTGAGCGCCCAACGGCGCGCATCCGTGGCAGGGAAACAGGCGGAGCGAGTCAACCAAGCTCACGCTGGCATCGGCCAGCAACTCAGGCGACCTCAGCGCCGCCATCGACATATCGATCGGCGCCTGATCAGCATCCATCAGCTTCGCGAACATCGGCGCCTCATGGGTGCGCGCGTTCGAACGCGCCACGCAGAGGAAGGTCCCGCTCCCACGGCGCGAGCGCGCCAGTCCCCGTACTCGGAGCGAGTCATAGGCGGCGATGACCGTCCCGCGGCTGACGCCGAGATGCTCGGCCAAACTCCCGTTCCGCCGGCAGGCGCTGAGCGCTCAAAAGCCCGTAAGCGATGCAGTCGGCAATCGCATCGGCGAGACGCGAGTAGAGTGGACCCCCTCGACTAGCCCAATCACCAAGTTTGGCCGATAGGTCCACCGATTGGACCTGAACTACCGCGTATTTGGTCCTGTTCTCAGCCATCGTCAGGTCCAATACAGCACGTATGCGGTTCCTTCGTCAAGGTTCTCTTCGCAATCGGGGGCCTGCCAGGCCTCTCGCGCCACCGGCACTCGCGGCGCCCGCGGCACTCGCCGCCCGGTCGGCGCTCAGCGCCCCCGCGGCACTCACCCTGCGCGTGGCGACCCCCGAGGACCATCCCCGGATCGGCCGCCTGGCAGCGCTCGACAGATCGTGGCCGCCCGAGGCGCCGGTGCTCACGGCCGAAGTCGACGGTGAGATCACTGTCGCCGTATCCCTGATCGACCTCCACACAGTTGCCGATCCCTTTCGCCACACTATGCAGGTGCGAGCGCTCACGCTGGCGCGGGCGCACCAGCTCCGCAGCACGGCCTCCCCGGAGGGCCTCGGGCATTTCAGCACTCGCCGACGATCTACAGATCCATCGCCACAGCCGCAGGGCGCGACCTGAGCCAATGCCCGAGAAGCGCACCAGCGGCGCCCGAGTCAGCACTCCGACCGCGTTGCTCGCCGACGCTCGCCGCGACGAACTGCTCAGGGCCGCCGCCCAGGCGCGCCTCGCCGCCCAGCCCCGGCGGGCGGGGCGCCGCGGGGGTGCCATGCTCGCCGCCCTGAACTCATGCGGCGAGTCGCGGAGAGCGGTACCACACCACTGGACGCCGGCCGGAGTGCGTCGCGGGAACACGAGCCGCCCGTCGAAGCTCGGTCGCTGCGCGGCCGAGAGAGGGGCCGCGGACGGCCCAGCCGATGGCACGGTTCACTCGTACGCGCGCTCGACCAAGTGCCTAGGCTCACTCATTCGTACGGCGCATAGCGATGGTGCAGCATCAGGTCGTTGCCGTCTGGATCGGTGAAGAACGCCATGTGGCAGACGCCAGTGTCAAGCGTCTCGCCGGCGAAGGTGACGCCCTTGGCTTCCAGTGCCTCGCGCGCCGTGGCGACGTCATCAACGCGTAAAGCGAGATGCCCGTTCTTCTGGGGCGCGAATTCCATCCCGACCCGCTTCGGCTCCCAGATGCCAAGACAGGTCTCGCCTACCCAGAATTCGAACTGCGCCTTGGCATCAGGTCGTAACCCGAGAGTCTCTCCGTAGAAGCGCCGCGAGCGCTCGGAATCCTGCGACGGGATCGCCACAAAGTCGAGCTGAGTGATCATCGATTCACGTTCCTTTCGTGGGTAGGTCCTGCCGAGGACCCTTGCAACGAATGCGGTCAGGAACGGCCCGCTGAAGCCGCACAGCAGCGAAGCCGCTCGCGTTCTTGACCGCTGACCGTCCGAGCCTGGCGCTTTCTATCGCCCGCAGCCACGGGCCTTCCAAAGTGGGCGATCGAGATCGAACCTGCGTCCGGCTGATCCTTACCAGCGCAAGGAAGTAGGGCGATCTGATGGATACGCGAGCGAAGATCACCTCGAAAGGACAAGTCACGACTCCGCGGAAAGGTGGCCCTAAACACCAACTCGGTCGTGCTTGCGATCCCATCGCCGCCGGCGATAGCGGATCCAATTTCGAGACGTTAGTTGGCGCCGCGGAACATCACGCGCGACAGCGCTCGGGATGCCCGGATCGATACGTCCGGCGTTCCATCTATGTTGTCGTCCGTTAGCAAAGCTCCCAGGACATAGGACAAAGCGTCGCGGGACAGAGGATCCGATGCAGCTACCGGACCACGTCGACAAAGGAGCAGTTGGTCGGCTCCGTTTGTTCGCACCCGGGCTCCTCGGGCTCGCGCCTATGATCACAGGCGACATGGGCGCGTAGCGCTAGCCAACTGTGGGGGCGGTCCCTGCGGGAGCCCCAGTAAGCTGGCCAGCGGCCAGCGGGACGTCAAGCCCACCGATAACGACCCGTCGCTGTCCCCACCGTGCTCTACAGGCTCCTCTTCAGACTGGTTCTCCAGAACATCCGCCCCGAAACAGCTCACGCTTGCGCAGCTCGCGTGATGCGCGTGGTAGCCGCGACACGGGCGCTTGCCTGGCTTCTCCGGAGGCTAATCGGTGAGCCGGACCCCGCGTTGCAGGTGCGCACGCTGGGGCTGACCTTTCCGAGCCCCTTAGGAGTTGCTGCTGGGGTGGACAAGGACGCCACATGGTTCGAAGGTCTCGGCGATCTCGGGTTCGGGTTCGTCGAGGTGGGCACGATCACAGCGAAACCGCAGGCGGGGAATCCGCGGCCGCGGGTCTGGCGCTTGTCCAACGACCAAGCTCTGCTCAGCAGCATGGGATTCCCGAATCCAGGTGCGGATGCCACCGCCGCTCGCCTACGCGGTCGTACGGGCCGGACGATCATCGGCACGAATCTCGGCAAGTCCATGACTGTGTCAATTGATGACGCCGGACCGGACTATGCAGAATCTGTTGGGAAGCTCGCGCCGCTCTCTGATTACGTCGTCCTCAACGTGAGCTCACCGAACACTCCTGGGCTTCGCGCAATGCAGGGCGTCGAACTGTTACGAGGGCTCGTCGCGAACGTCAGACAGGAGCTTGCCCGCATTGACTGTCAGGTTCCGCTATTGATCAAGATCGCACCCGACCTGTCGGACGAGGAGCTGGATGCGATCGCCGACCTCGCCCTGGCGCTCGAGTTCGACGGCATCGTGGCTGTCAACACCACCGTGCAGCGGACCGGCTTGGCGTCAGGAGACCCCGCCGTCCTAGCCCGCGCCGGTGGGATCTCAGGACCTCCCTTGCGAGCTCGAGCGATCTACGTACAGCGCGTGCGCGCGCGTGTCGGAGATGCGCTCGTCCTCGTGTCCGTTGGCGGTATCGCAACGCCGGACGACGCCTGGCAGCGAGTCTTGGCCGGCGCGACCCTCGTCCAGGCGTACACCGGATTTGTCTACGGTGGCCCTCTGTGGCCTCGCCAGATCAACCGTGGCCTGAGCAAACGAGTCCGAGAGGCTGGCTTTACCTCTCTACAGGATGCCATCGGAGCGGGAGTCAAATGTGAGTCGTTCTCTCAGGTCCCGTTGGTGTCCTCGGTGCAGTTCCCGGCGCCAAGCCGCTGTTGACGGCTTCCGTTCACTGACCATCTACGGGGAGCGACACCCGTACGGTTACCTACCACGTCGCGACGCCAAGCGCCGACATCGCCGCCTCGCTGGGCGGAGCCACCAGTGCCGCCGATGGGACGACGTTCCCCGAGGCACTGACCGTCGCCAACCAACCTCGGTCCGCAGGCAGCCGCCGATCTTGTCGCCGTGATGGCGATTCCGGACGGAGTCACGGTCTGGAGCAGCGGTGGGGGCACCATCGTCGACGGAATGCTCGAGTGGGACATGGCATCCCTTCCCGCGGGATCGACCGCGGGCCTCAACGTGACCTTCAAGGTCGATTCGCTGACGAGCGGCGCGATCGCGATCTGGGCCGTGGCCAGCGCACTCGGCATCGTTGACCCGGTCTACGACAACAACTTCGCCTCGCAGCCGGTGGCGTTCAACCCGCCAGCGCACACTCGTGCCGTGCACGTAGTCGAGGCGAGCACCGACCCGTTCAACACCGGGAGCGCAGCCCTCACCGCTCAGCTCGAGCGGGTCCAGGCCGCCGCTCACGCCGAGGGGTCGAAGGCGAAGAAAGCCAAGCACCAGTCCAAGCGCAAGCACAAGGTGAAGCGGCGCGTGCACCGCGCCCTTTTCGGCGTCCGGTAGCCGATCCTCAGGTTCATGCGGTGGTCGCAACACTCGCTGATTGGAGTGTTGTTGATGCTATTTAGTAGTCGTATGGTTTCTGAGGTTGTTCAGCCGTTTTGGGATGGTTTGCAGCGCGGTGAGTTCATCACTGGGGCTGCGGAGTCGGTCGGGTCTTATCGCGTTCAGGGGAGGCGGTGGATCGTCGCGGCGGGCGGGGTGCGTCCTCGTCGGCAAGCTCGGCGCCGACAAACAGCTCGGATGCGCTGATCGCGCTGATCGCGACGTCAGCATCGTCGGGCAGCACGGCGGCTCTGTCCGCGTGGCGGCGCTCGAGCGCGATCAGCGCTTCGGTATCGAGGATCAATCGGTCCACGGATCGCTCGTCGGCGCGTTGCCGACAAAGCGCCGCAAGTCATCGAGATCTCTCTCCCACTCGTCGTCGGGCGGGTGCTCGCGCAGAAATTCGCGCAGCGCGGAGAGCGTCGTGCGGCGCGCTGGAGCGACGGCCGCGATGTCGGATAGATGCGTCGAAAGGGGCCCCAAGGCCGGCGCCTTGAGTCGTGTGCTTGTCCGTCTTGTGACCGTCTAGGTGGGATCGGATGTTCGGGCTGGGCTCGCGGTCACAGATTTTCGGTTGCGGGGTTAATGCTGATGTGAGGCCCGGTGATCGCGACGATGCTCACCGCGCGCGGCCGCGCGTTCAGAGCCGGCAGCGTTCGCGGTGTTCTATGACCGCTACGAAGCGGCTGTGGCGGGCTACCTCGTACGACGAGTCCGCGACCCGAGGTCGCGGCGGATCTGACGGGCGAAGTGTTCGCCGCGGCGCTGCATGCTGCCCCGCGCTACCGAGCGACCGAGTCGACGGCCGCCGGCTGGCTGCTCACGATTGCTCACAACACGTTGGCGAAGACTCTGCGACGTGGGCGAGTCGAAGCTAGCGCGCGCAGACGAATCGGGATACGCGATGCAGTCATTTTCGAGGACGAAGAGCTTCAGAGGGTTGAGGCACTGCGTCAGCGACGGGTGGCTGCTGGGGATGCTTGAGGGCCTACCCCATGTCCGCGCGCCCGTCGATCTGGGGACCGAGCCGACCGCGGGAGGTTTCCAAATGGCTTGCACGACCAGTAGGTCTCTGCCCGCCGCCAACGCCCGTGGCGCAAATCTAGGACCTCTTGCCAATAAGCGATCACGGGGTTCACACGGGTCGCCCTGGATGGGCGACCGGCTCCCACGCCATCGCCGTTTGGCGGGCCGAGCCGACGCTACTCGGTCGGCATGCTCATTGACTTCGACGCATTCCGCACCTCGTCGCGAAGTCGAACGCACATCTCGCAGAAGGCGGACTCCTGGCGCTCGTAGTAGACGTCACGTCCCGGCACCTTCAGCGGCGTAAGCAGCCCACACGACACGAGCTTCTCGAGCTCCTGCGCCACGCTTGAGTGAGACGGTGGGTTCTCCGACCTTTCCCCCAGCTCCTTCGTGAGCTGCGTCGGATTGATCGGCGCCGCGCCGCGTTCCCAGATCCACGCCCCGATTTCGAGGCGGTAGGCAGAGCCAAGAAGAAGCTTTGAGCGCCGCTGCAATGGCGGCAGATCTTCCGTCCGCACTGCCATCTACGTTACGTGTTCCGTAAATCGTGAACCATGAATCACGGACCGCATGACGTTAATCGTACCGGACGAACCGTTGCGCCCCACCCATGGTCGAGGTCGCGCGTCAGGGACGACGGGGCGAAAATCGGCGCACACAGGCTCTTGAGAGGACTGCATGTCGAATTCGGCCGAAACATATGATCTTATGCTGCACGTCGGACGACCACGCGGCTTCCTGGCCCGATGCGAGGAAACGGCTAGCCACGGGGGCGCCGCCCAATGAAGTCGTTCCAATCGTCTCCGAGTAGGTTCTCATGACACCAACCACAACAACTCCGGCCGTTTTGATCATCGGGAAGGATGCCCGTACCGATGCGCTCCTGACGGTCTGTAGCCAGAGCCCTCAGCATCCTCGGCTGTTCGGTCTCGCTGAAATGCTCGTCCCTGGATGGGCCCACAAGTGCGAGGAGGTATTCACGGGATCGTTGGTCGATGTCGACCTCGTGAAGCAGATCGCCAAGCGCGTGCGCCCGGACCTGGTGATCATCGGGCCAGAGGAGCCTCTCGCTGCCGGGTACGCGGACGCCCTTGCCTCGTGTGGCCTTCCGGTGTTCGGCCCGAGCAGAACGCTTGCCCGGATCGAGTCGAGCAAGAGCTGGGCGAGAGAGCTTGTCGATCGCTACGACATTCCCGGCAATCCCGAGTACCGCGTATTCGACACCGTGCGCGATGTTCAGCGCTACATGGAGGACTTGGGTGAGTTTGTCGTAAAGCCTGATGGTCTGACGGGTGGAAAGGGCGTTCAGGTGTTCGGCGAACACCTGCATTCGATTGAAGAGGCGGTCGCGTACGTGGCGACGGTGCTGGACAAGGAGCACAAGGTTCAGATAGAGGAGCGCCTCAAGGGTGAGGAATTCAGCCTGCAGACGATCACCGATGGCGAGACGGTGATCCACTGTCCGCTCGTCCAAGACCACAAGAGAGCTTTCGAAGGCGACGAAGGACCTAACACCGGAGGAATGGGGTCCTACTCCTTCGCCGACTTCTCCCTCCCCTTCTTAGAAGACGCCGACATACGTGCGGCACATTCGATCAACGAGCGCGTGATTGACGCGCTGCACCGCGAGACCGGAGAGCCGTATAAGGGCGTTCTGTACGGCGGCTTCATGGCGACCAGCAGAGGGCTTCGCCTGATCGAATACAACGCCCGGTTTGGAGATCCGGAGGCGCTGAATGTGCTTCCGCTACTTGACGCCGACTTCGTCGAGTTGTGCATGGCAACCGCGAGAAGCGAGCTGGCACGGGTGGACTACGCCTTTCAATCAAGGGCGACCGTGTGCAAGTACATGGTGCCGGCTGCCTATCCACAGGGATCGCCTTCGGGAGTGCGGATCGAGAGCCCGAGCGACGATGCCCTGGATGAAGACCTCAGATGGTTCTGGGCTGCCTGCATGGAGGACGGGGAGGGTGTAGCTCTCACGTCGTCGCGGTCCGGGGCGTTCGTAGGAGTAGGGGATTCCGTGGCCGAGGCGTATGCCGTCGCAGAACGAGCCGCTGTCGAGCTGGAGCAGCGGAACCTCGGCAAGATCCGGCATCGCCCAGACGTCGGCCGCGCTGACATCATTGCGAAGCGGATCGCCCATATGAACTCCCTTCGCGCGGTGCCGGCTGCGAGTGGTGCACGACACCGCTAAGCGTCGCGGGACGCCAGCTCAGTCCGGGGACACCGAGCCACCGGCCACCGAGATCGCCCAGCGTTCCGCGCATTCCTTGCAGTTCAGATCAAAGTGAGCGTCAGCGTCGACCGGACGGCGCGGCCATCGCCATCGCCATCGTGGAGGGTCGGGAACGTCGGGCGGCCGTGGCGATCGGTGGCGTCCCTCTCCGCGTGCCGAAGCGCCCGCTGCACATTGCGCTGGCCGAGCGGCCTGCCAGTGCGCGTCGCAAACACGATCGCGGCCGGCAGCGCGTCGCGAGCAGCCAGCTTGCGGCGAGTAAGGAGCACCGCGAGCCCTCGAGGGATCGGCACGGTTCGAGCAGAGCCGTCGCGCCGTTCAGCCACTGATCCGCGGCATCCCGAAATCGGACCCGCCAGTCACACGGAACGACAGCGCCTCGTCCGCGCCGCGCGAGCAGCTCGTCGCGCCGGGCGCGAGCGGCCGTGATCCCTCCGTCGACCCGGCCATCCTTGAAGCCGACTTCGAGGACTCCGGACGGCCGGCGATAGATGTTGCGCTCGACGCGCACCCGACGCCGTGTCTGATCTTCGGCGCTCACGAGCGGCCACCGGCAAGGATGCGAACATGGGGCCGGTCCGAGCAGCGCCATGCATCGAGGTCGCTGCGACGGAAGAAGAGCTTGCAGCCCCATCCCTCCTGCTCGCTCGGGACTGTGCGCTCGGCCGGACGAGGCCCTCGACCGACCTTCCGGAACGAGTGAGGCGACGCGCTGTCACCGAGCCGTTCTATTCGGCGCGGTGTTTGGCCCGGATTAGCGCCGCCGCGGTGACATCGGGATCGTTGCGCTGATCTTGCAGGAAGGCCCTAATGACGGGGCGGAGAACTTCGGCGGCCGACTGATCAGACAGGAACGCGACCGCGGCGAGCAGATCCGCCTCCTCGCTCTCAAGACGAATGTTGACTTGAGTCCGGCCAGCCGGCATCGTCATGGCCAAATGCTAGCGTCTAGTTTCTAGTGGCTAGCGTGCATCTATCCGAAGGGAGGGGAACTGCAGTCACGCCAAGCCTCTCTACAGAGGAGATGACTGCGCGCTGGATGCCTTATCGCCTCTTTCCGTACGAGCGCAGGCTCGGACTTCGAGAACTCGACAGCCTCGGTTTCGAGGTGATCCGCCAGACCGACCAAGATCTCGAGCTTGCGGGTGATATCGAACTCGCCCGCCGCCGAGCAACCTACCTGAGCGCGGTCTCCTCGATGCCGGATGTCTGGCAAACGACCGAGCAAGCGCTAGTCGAGTCAACTCACCTTGACCTGCGCGACACGACGGCGACGCGGCAGGCCACCAGGTACGGCCCGCACGGGATCCACGAATACAAGGGCAAGTTCAATCCTCAACTCGTGCGCGCCCTATGCAACGTGGTCGATGCCGAGGCGGACGTTCTCATCGATCCGTTCGCCGGGAGCGGTACTGCCCTCGTCGAGGGCCTTCGCCTTGGAATGGATGTCCTAGGGATCGATCACTCACCAATTGCCTGCTTCATCGCGGACGCCAAACTAGCTGCCGTGAGCACCGTCGACAAGCAGCGCAAAGCCGACGAGCTACTCCACCTGGGGGAAGACGTTGCGGATGCCATCGCGCAAAGCCAAGGCTCGAACCACACCCCCGACATCTCATCGTCCGTGGGCCCACGCGGCGTCTCGTATCTCAAGAAGTGGTTTACGCAGCCGGCGTATGCTGCGCTAGCGGCCGCCATATCGCGCTTGCAGCTCTTCCGCGCAACGGTGCCGGGTCGGCTCGCACTCGTGGCACTGTCGTCGATCCTTCGCGACGTTTCCCTGCAGCTCCCCGAGGATCTTCGCGTCCGAAGGCGACCGGACGGTTTCATCGCGCCGCCGATGGCGCCCCTGTTCATGCAGGCGGTTCACTCAACTCGCCGCGCGCTCCTCGAGATGGAGGACTGGCCCGAGGTGACCCGTGATAGGACAGTCGTGCACCGCTCTGCGGAGGACGCGCAGGCTTACAGTCCCGCGCCGCCCGGCCGGCGTCTCATCGTCACATCGCCGCCTTATGCAACTGCCCTGCCATACATCGACACTGATCGTCTTTCGCTTGTGGCGCTTGCACTAGATGAGGCGACGAATCTGATGAAGCTCGAGCGATCACTGATCGGGAGTCGCGAATGGACCCGTCACCAGCAAACTCTCTGGGACGCCCATCGTGATCAAAATGTCCACGGGCTGCCACCATCAGTGATGTCACTTGTCACCGAGATCGCTGGCCGGAACAGATCCTCGAACCCTGGCTTTCGCCGCAAAGCCGTCCCTACATTGCTGTATCGCTACTTTGCGCGGCTCGGACGGACATTCGATGCGTGGCGTCCGGTGCTGTCTCGCGGCGAGGCAGCCGTGGTCATTGTGGGGCACAACCACACAGTGGCCGGGGGAGAGCGAGTCGCGGTTCCGACGCCCGAGTTGCTGGGTGACGTAGCAGAATCCCGTGGGTTTGTCGTGGAGGAGCTAATAAAGCTACAGACCTGGCCAAGGTACGGGTTACATGCTGCAAACGGTGTGCCTGGCGAGGATGCGCTGGTGCTCCGGCGCACGTAAAGCTATCGCGCGCGTCGGAGAAGGAGGACGTGCTCTTCGAGTCGGCCGTGACCGTGAGTGCTGTTGAACGAACTCCGACGGCGCCTGATTGTTCGTTTGCTCTGTGCCAACGCTGTGAAGCCTTGGCCGGCCGCGACATCGAGTATGAGTCGACCGTTGTCGACCGTCCGTCCGCCGATCACGGAGTCACCAATAACGACCACGACGGGTGCAGATGGGCGGAGGCAGCGAGACAGACCTTTGAAGACGTCGCCCATCTGGGCGGCGAAATCGTCTTCGGTCAATCCGTTCGGCTTGCAGTAGTGAGGTCGGGCGCCGAGTTCCTCCTCCCGCACAGCTATTGGATCGAAGCCGAGCCAATACATTCGGTACTTGTGATAGAGCCAGTATTCGTACGCATTCGGATACGGGGGCGAAAAGATCGCAGCGGCACAGTGCTCAGCCTTGAGGTTTGAAAGGTCTTGCGCGTTCTGGCAGCGAACCTCAACCCTCGCGTTCGGCCGAGGCACCTCTCTGAGCGCTAGCCAATCACAGATCCTGACCATTGCCTGGCTCAGTTCCGTTGCGGCCTGTTCTTGAGTTACTCGCTTCTCAATCGCGGCGTAGCGCGTATCGGATTCCTGGCGACTGATACGCACAATGGACGCCGAGAGCGAAAGCGCCACTCGGTCATACCAATCTGGCTCAACCTCTCCTAGGTACGACACGGCGCCGGCAAGAGCCCTTTGGATCTCTGGGGCGAACCAGTGGTCGATCCGCGGGATGCGGTTCGCGACGCCGGTGCTCGAGCGCGCGGCTAGAGCACGTTCCCGTATCTCTCGGGCGTGATGAAGTCCCTTCGCGCCATCGCCCTTGTCCCATCGCCCAGTACGGACCCTGGCGATCAAACACGCGATCGGGTTGAGATCGACGCCCGTGGCCGGGAGGCCGCGGCGCTGCGCCTCGCCAAGTGTTGTCCCCGATCCGCAGAACGGATCAATGACCGGACCAGACACTCCTAGAAGCGAGAGAGCCTGGCGAGGGATCTCAGCGATGAAGCGCGCTGGGTATGGATGCAACTCCCGCGCTCCCACGGAATCTGGGAAGTCCCAGCAAGCGTCTCGAAATGCCGCCGACCGTGCTTCGGATAACGCTCGAGCTCCAGGCACTGAATCCAAGCCTACGCATGAGCCCAGACGGCCTCATGCGCCGGCGATGGGTTAAGAGCGGAGCGTCTACGGCCACCGCAGTAACGCAGAGACGGTCGTCTCCCGGAAATGAAACTTCTGCTCTCTGCCGGAACGACCCAGGAGCGCCGCGACGGCGGAGAACGGCGAATCGGATGGCAAGAACACCGTGAGCTGCGCCGGGCCGAGCTGGAGTTGGCGTGGAAGGCGGAACACTCCGATCGAACCTTCCGGTATCCCCAGGCCAGTCAGTCGGATCGCTTCGGCATCCAACGCTTCCCTGAGGCGATTTCCGATGACCATCCGGACATCGGCGTGGGTCCCCCCAGACCCTCCCGCTGCCCAAATCCTGACCGGCTCTAGCGTGGAATAGATCGACGATGGTGCGGACGCGAGGCGTCCCTCCAATACGATGGAGAGCAAGTCTCCCTCGCCCGGGACGATCGGTCGACTGAGGATCTGCTCTACCCACGCGCGCATTGACGCTGACACCGAAAACTCGCGTGTTCCGGTGGTCTTCAAATCGTTCCGCGTGAACCTCACGCCGAAGTAGTCGCCAAACGGTGGCTGAGCCTGCGGCCATTGAGATAGGGCCGGAGTCCGCGATCGTCCGACTCCGGACTGGCCAGCGCTCGGACGGCCTTGTCGCGGCGGGATACCCACGACCCCAGGCCTCACG
>JALYZL010000529.1 GCA_030948875.1 Actinomycetota bacterium | reverse complement strand
GGCCACGCGCTCGAGCGCGTTGGTGGCGCCGATCCACAGTCCCAGCGGCCGCCGCCCGAAGTAGACGCTGCAGAACGCCCCCACGGCGTCGGGGTCGAGTTGGGCGCCTGCCTCGCGGCGCAGGATCTCGATCGCAGCCTTGTGCGCTTTCGCCGGCCGGTAGGGGCGCTCCGAGGTGATCGCGTCGAAGGTGTCGGCCACGGCGATGATGCGCGCGCCGACGGGGATCACGGACCCGCTCAGACCCGTCGGATAGCCGGTCCCGTCGAGGCGCTCGTGGTGGTGGCGGACGATCGCCGTCAGTTCCTCGTCCCCCACCCGCGCGACCATCCGGGCACCGTCGACGGGGTGGCGCTTGATCGCTTCGAACTCTGCGTCGGTCAGCCTCCCCGCCTTGTGGAGGACACCGATCGGCGTCTCGATCTTGCCCACGTCGTGCATTGCTGCCGCCGCCCTGATCCTCGCGACCTCGGGCTTCGCCAGCCCCATCCGTTTCGCGATCATCGCCGCGTACCGCGCCACGCGGCGGGAGTGGCCGTGGGTGTAGGGATCGCGAGCTTCGAGCGCGGCGGCGAGCTGCTCGAGCGCTCGCGCCTGGCGCTCGGCGCTGAATCGCTCGGTCGTCAATGTGAGCTCACGAGCCGCCGCGCGATCGCGGCCGAGACCGAGAAGGTCGATGGCCGAGGCGAGCCGGCGCTCGATCGTGTACCGGCGCACCCATCCCCAGAGCAGCAGGTCGCCAAAGAGCACGTCGCGCGACCCGCGCCGCCGCTCCCACCACACCCCACCGAGCCACGATCCGGCGAGCGAGAGCACGACCCCGAGCCCCGTGGCCAGCAGCGGCGAGGAGACCAGGCCCGTCACTCGCACCGCCCAGGCCATCAGCATCGGAGCCCCCGCCACCAGCAGCGTCACTCCGACCGCCACCGGCAAGAGCCCGATCAACCGAGACGCGTTGTGCTCAGAAGGCATCAGATAGGAGCCGGCCGGGCACAAGCCGAAAGCCCAGCGCAGTCCCATCGGCACGAGCGAGACCAAACTTGAGCCCCCGGCCGGACCTACCTTCCGTCTCTAGCGCCCGCGGCCGACCACCGACCGACGAGCGGCCGTCTACCCCAGACCCACCTCCGGCGGTGGCAGCGGCGCCCCGACACCCGGGAGAACAAGCGTGCACGGCACCGGCCGCGCATGCGCCGGGTCGAGCGCGTTGAGGATGTCCTGGGCCGCGGTCGGGTCGAAGGCGACCGTGAGGTGCTCGGAGAAGTCGGTGGGGCACTGATCCTGAACGGTGAAGTTGGTCACGCCCGGGGCGTCGAGGATCCCGCTCGTGTAGCGCTGGACGAGCTCGTCGTACTTGGTGACGATGTCCGTATAGGTGACGCCCGGGAGGGCCGTGCCGCGGGCGTCGAGCCCAGTGAGGAACGGCGACCCGGTGAGGAACTCGGGGCACGAGCCGCACGTGGTGGCGCTCCCGAACAGCCACGCCGCCGAGGAACTCCATGTAGTAGGCATGCCGTTAACGAAGCTGTCACGAGGGGCAAAGTAGCCGCCGCGGCCCGCCCAGTTAGGCCGCCACGAGGGCACCGAGGTCTGGCTCCGGTGGCGTGGGGTCGGAGAGGTCGAGGCGGCTGGTCATGTTGATCATGATTTCGCCGTATGGGGTCATGTTCGAGGTGAATAGCGGGTTGACGCCGCGTTTGTCCTCGTCGGTGAGGGTTCCGGCCCAGGCTGGTTCGGCGAGGATGTCTTGGAGCATCAGGGTGTTGATGTAGATGAGGGCGGCTTGGAGGAGGTGGAGGGAGAGGACGGCGAGTTCTTGATGGTCGCGGCGGTTGCTGGCGAGCTCGCCGCTTTTGCCGAAGAGGATGACGTCGTTGACGTCGTGCCAGCCTTCGACGATGTTCAGGCCGGAGTTGATCTCGCGCTGTAGGTCGCGGTCGCGGAGGTAGCGGGCGATGAAGATCGTCTTCTGCGCCCGGCCGAGCTCGAGCATCGCTTGGTAGACGGGGTGCGATGCGGTCCGGCTGAAGCGGCGCAGAATCGCCTCGGTCGTGGCGGTGCCGACGCGGATCGCGGTCGCGTACTTGACGAGCATGTCGTAGTTCTGCTCGATCAGCTCCCAGCGGATCGGGCGGGTCATCGCCAGCGC
>JALYZL010000521.1 GCA_030948875.1 Actinomycetota bacterium | reverse complement strand
GCGCGGCGAGCTCGAGCGGGAGCCCGAGCGCCCCGACCAGGTCGGCGGCGCGCTCGAGCGGGCCCGGAGCGGGCGGGGGCTCGGTGGCCCAGCGCAGATCCTCGCGCGCCTGCACGAAGCGGCGGATCGCGTCGCGCACCGCCTCGGGCTCGACGCCGTCGAAGTCGCCGCTGTCGAGGAAGACCTGGATCGCCTCGCGCAGCCCGGCCTCGTCTTGCACCTGGCGCAGCGTGCGTCCGACGGTGTTGACGTACATGGCGCCGGCCTTGACGGCGCGGTCTGTCAGGTACGCCAGGCGCGTGTCGCGCGTTGCCGCGTTGCGCGCCGGATAGCCCTGGCAGTGCTCGAGGATCTGGTCGAGCCCTTTGGGCGCCAGGTCGACGAGCTCCTCGAGATGGTCCTCGAGCGAGCCGTCGACGTCGCTCATGTAGATGAGGTGCGCCGGCAGTGGGTTGCCGTCGAGGTCCTTGGTCGCGTCGAGCATCATCAGGCGCGCAAAATGCGCCGTCGAGAGCTCGCCGAGCGGCAGCACCTCGTTGCCGGCGGCGTCCTCGCCCATGATCGTGAGCAGGCGCTTGAGACTGGCGCGGCGTCGCGGCTTGACGTCGGCGACGATCGTCACGGCCAGCTGGTCGGTCACCGGAACTGGAGCGAGAAGTTGATCGTCTTCGAACCGACCCAGAAGACCACGCCCAAGTAGAGCCCGGACGCAACCTCGCGGATCTCGTCGCGCACGGCCCGAAACGGCAGCGCGCTCGTCGAGTAATCGAGGATGATCGCCTCGTTGCCGTCCACCCAGCTCGCGTCCCGGTACACCTGCGCCCTGGCGAAGAGGACGCCAAGCGGACTGATGCGGTTGAGCAGGTCGCTGCGCTCGGGGTAGAACACCTTGCCGCGCCAAAAGAAGTGGAGCAGCGGCTGGAGCCCCGCGGCGACCGGCGTCCCCGGCGCGACGATCGCTGTGCCGTCGGCGACGCCGGCGGGGGTCGGCCCCGCCGGGCTGCTCGCGAACAGATCGTCGAGCTCGGGTTGCGAGAGGTGGGGAAGTGCGGCAGCGGTGACGGCCGGGATGGCCTTGGCCGTGTGCCTGTTCGTCGCTCTCGAAGACGCCGTTCCAGTCGCCACTTCCCACCTCGCTCATCGACTTTATTCCTAGTCCGACGCTACCGGTCCGAACGTGCGTTCGTGGAGGCGAGGGCGGCTGAATCCCCCCGGCTGGGGGGATTGTGTCGGTTGTCGCGAGCGGGGTTTGGCGGGCGCACACAGCCCGGCGAGCTCCGCGATGCCGCCTTCCTCGAATCGCGGTCACGAAGCGGCGACGGCCCGGCCGGGTCCTAAGATCTCGGGCATGTCTACTTCACAGAACAGCTACAACGCCGAGATCATCGAGGAGTTCCGTGCCAACCAAGGGCGCGTTGGCGGACCGTTCGAGAACATGCCGCTCGTCCTGCTCCATCACACCGGGGCAAAGTCCGGCAAGAGCCGCATCAACCCACTCGCCTACCTGGAAGACGATGGACGCTACGTAATCTTCGCCTCCAAGGCGGGCGCACCGACCCACCCCGACTGGTACCACAATCTCGAGGCCCACCCCGACGTCACCATCGAGGTCCGAACCGACACCATTGACGTCACGGCGAGCGAGGCGACCGGCGAAGAGCGCGAGCGCCTGTTCGCCGCGCAGGCCGAACGCTCGCCGCAGTTCGGGGAGTACGCGGACAAGACCGACCGCGTGATCCCGGTGATGGTGCTGACGCCGCGGTAAGGGTGGCGAGAGCACGGGGAAAAAGTGGGCGCGAGCACGACACCGGAGCGCGCATAAATAAAGCCCTCGAGGGGCAGAGCTGCGCGGCAGACCTTGAGCTCCTGACGTCTGCACTTCGCTACGTCAGTTACTCGCGCCCGCCAAGCAACATACCGCACAACATTGGTGCTGGCCACCCCGGCGGCGAAGGCGAATTCGCAAATAGCGGCGAGAACCGCGACAGCGGCCCCACGGCAGGGTTCTGGCTCGGCGGCTCCCCGGCCGCGCGCAGGAGCGAGTATAGGGCTGACTCTATGTGATGGGACCTTGTTTTGCTTGTTCTCTATCCAACACCGGGTATGGTCCGGATACACTTGTTCGAGCCAATCGATGGCGAGAGGGTGTCCGTGAGCGCAACCAGGATCCGTGACGGCGAGCGGCAGTCGGGCACCGGCCTACGGGTGCTGGCCCACGACGTCGTGGGCGTGGCGGTCGGCGAGGACACCCGTTACGCCGACGGGGTGCTGACCGTCGGTGAAAGGGAGGCGACCGAACTGTTCGCCCATCCTTCCCTTGCCTCGGTCCGAGTGGCGTGCGCCTCGCCCGGGGAGAGCATCCGGATCGTCAAGATCCTCGACGCGGTCGAGCCCCGCTGCAAGGGCGGCGAGGACGCGGCCGCCGGAGGAGTGTTCCCGGGCCTGCTCGGCCCGGCTGCGCTGCGTGGCCGGGGGGAGACCCACGTCCTGCGGGGCGCCGCGGTGCTCAGCGCCGGGTTCCTGCCCCGGGCCCAGGAGGCGGTGCTGCAGATGTCGGGCGCGGGCGCGGAGCTCTCACCCCTGTCCGGGACCCACAACCTCGTCGTCGAGTTCGAGCCGGCGCCCGACGCGCCGTGGGAGGAAGTCGCAGGCGCACTGCGCCTCGGTGTCCTTCGCCTCGCCGAGCACCTCGCCCAAGCGGCGCTCACCGCCGCCCCCGACGAGGTCGACGAGATCGAGCCCATCTCGACCGGCTCCGCCGGCCTACCGCGGGTACTGGCGGTGACCAACATCCAGACCCAGGGGGCGTTCAAGGACGTCCTCGTCTACGGTAAGACCATGGCAGGCTCCCTGCCCACGTGGATCGATCCCTGCGAGCTCGCCGACGGCGCCGTGGTCAGCGCCCAGTACGGGCACCCCGCGCTCAAGAACCCCACCTTCGTGCACCAGAACAACCCGGTCGTCGCCGCCCTGCGGGCGAGCGATGACATCGAGCTGGCGGGCGTCGTCCTGTGCCCCGAGCCCGTCAACGTGAAGGAGAAGCGGCTCGTCTCAGAGCACGCGGCGCGCCTATGCGCGGCGCTCGGCGCCGACGGCGCGATCGTCACCAAGGAGGGAGGGGGCAACGCTGACGGCGATGTCGCCCTCAAGCTCGATGCGCTCGAGGATCTCGGGATCCACGCTGTCGGGCTCTTCGCCGAGATGGCGGGACGAGACGGGACCGCGCCGGGACTCGTCGTCGCACCCACGCGCGCGACCGCGCTGATCTCGACCGGCAACTACGACGAGCTCGTCCGGATGGAGGCGACCGACCGGGCGCTGGGCGGCGACCGGCTCGGGATCGTCGACGCGGCCGCGACTGACGAGCTCGAGCTGCCCGTGGCCGCGATCTACGGCTCGCTCAACCCC
>JALYZL010000469.1 GCA_030948875.1 Actinomycetota bacterium | reverse complement strand
AAGTCTCGGAGGCGTGGCTCTGGTACCACGTCGTGATCGGCCGCGGGCATGATCTGTCCTCGTTGCGGCTGCTGGGCACGGTGGGTGAGCCGATCATGCGCGACGATTGCCGACTCGACTTCCGCGGTCGAGAGGCGATGACCCGACACGTCCCACCCCGACGTCATCGGCGTGTCGATCCCCGTGCGCACGGGCTGAGTGGTAGCTGCGGTCCTCGCGTTCATGTCTCTCTCCTCGACTCTGGTCCCTTCGAGTTCGACATTAGTGCCCATCGCCAGCCGCGGCAAGTGCACCGCACCCCCAGCCGCGGCATCGTCTCGGTGCGCGTCGAACCCCCGCCGAGATCAGCACGAGCTGCGGCAGGCACTCGAACCCCCGGGGACGATCACGTGTTAGACACGGACAGCCAGACCTCCTGGTCGGAACCCCTTCTCGACCCGGATGCCGATCGTGTACCCCAGGACCTCCTCCGCAAGAGGCGAGGTAGGGTTGTGCGAAAAGATGGAGGACGGACATGTCGGACACCAACGAAGCGTCGCTCCACGCGGCTGTCGCGGCGTTCAACGATTCGAGCGCTCGACAGCGCTTCCTCGAACTCTACGCGCCGGACGTGGTGCTGCACGGCTATCCGCGCGGGATCGAAGGTATTGACGGCGCGCGCGGGTTCTACTCGGAACTGTGGTCAGCATTCCCGGATGCCCGGATCCGGCTCGACGAGACACTCGTCAGTGACGACTGTCTGGCCGCCAGATACACGCTGTCCGGAGTCCAGGCTCAGGACTTTTATGGATCGTCGGCGACTGGCGCGGCCACGAACATCGAGGGAATTGTGTGGCTGCGTTTTAGGGACGGCTGCGTCGTAGAGGTCTGGCAGGCGTCAGGAACATTGGACACGCTCACGCGATTGTCGGCACGCGCGGCCAAAGCACCAACCAGGCACTCCGCGAGCGCGGATGCAGCCGCGCTGCGCTGGGAAGAGACGCACCCCGAGCCCGATTTAAGCTGATTCAGCCCACGATCTCGCCGTCGCCTTCCTGGTGCAGCGCTGGGTGCCAACCATGGCGCAGCTCGAGGCAATCGCGGCGTCGCGCTCGCCGAGCCGACCCACGGGCTCGGGCTCCCTCGCCCTGGAGACCACCGCCCGGAGGGACCGCGACGGGTGGGTGCTCGACGGCGTCTAGCGCTGGATCGGCACGGATCGATAGCCGACGTCGTGGTCGTCTGGGCCCACTCGCAGAAGGACGGGCAGGTCAAGGGCTTCCTCGTCGAGCGCGAGACCCCTGGCTTTCGGGGTGCCTCGCGCGCGATCTGGCAGGCCGACATCTCCCTCGAGGGGCACGCCGTGGCCGACGCGGCAACGGCGTGCTTTTCGAAATCAGGTGATTTCGCGATATGGGCGACATCGAGGTCATTCACACCTACGAAGGCACCGAAACCATGCAAACCCTGATTGTCGAACGCGACATCACCGGCATCGCCGCATTCGCCTGACCAATCAAGCACTCCGGTCAATCCAGACACCCGCGTGCCCCGAAGGACGAGCACCTACATTGACCTCGGGCCGGAATCGTGGCATTGCAGCGGCCGGTCCGAGGCGCGCCGATCTGTCGCTGCATGATCCCGTGAAGACGCAGAGCCCTCCGCGAGGGGGCATCGGACATGCCGGACGGCTGGCGGGCTGCCCGGGCGCTTCTTGCGGCTCACGGTTCGGTTCCGACACGGGTGAGACTTCTGTCACTGACTTGACCGCTGATGGGAAATGACGTTCGGGTCAAGCTGCCGCTGGGGTTAGCGTGACGTTGTGGCCGAGGGAGTGCAGGCGGGCGACGAGGCGTTTGGTAAGGCGTTCGGGGTCGCGGGCGTTGGTAGTAGTCGCCGCCGAGTTCGCGGTAGGTGTTGAGCCGGACCGGGATCCACGGAGACTGGTGATCTGCCCCGGGTTCAAAGTCTCCGTGAAAACCGGCCTGGCCAACTATCGACCTCAAAACCAACGGCAAAGCCGAGCGATTCATCAGCACCATGCTCGGCGGCTGGGGCGTACAGCGCGATCTAACGCTCAAGCGCCGAACGCAACGCCGCCCTTGCGGGCTGGCTGGACTTCTACAATCGCCGCCGACCCCACGGCTCCCTCAGCCACATGCCGCCCATCGCTCGCCTCAACGAGCTGAACAATCTCCTCGGGTCTTACACCTAGCGCGGTTCTACGCCGACGATCGGAACCGCCCGCCCAGGTCTGCGCGCGCGATGACCTTGACCGACGAGCTAATCGGCGCCGCCATCGCGCAACTGCACGACCCCACGTTCTGGACGCCGCTGCTAGCGATGTGTCGTCAACGCTCGCCGCCCCAACCGGCTGAGCACGCTCCACCTCGACGCCATCCCGCAACGCCGGTGGCCTCGAAACGAGACACGGTGCTCGTCAGCTGCCGGCCCAGCGCTCCAGGAACCCCAGGCGCTGGCCTCGTCGCGGAGCCGAGGCGCGCGCGTGTGAAGCCCCCGCGGCATCGATCCGCGCCCACGGCCTGAGCCCTGCTTGCCACAGGGCGTCGCGCTCGCGCCGCGCCGGCAGCACCCTGATTGCCCCCTTACGGGAGTGGGCGACCCGCGCCACTCGTGGCGACGAAGCGGTGCTCGATTTTGTGGAGCTGGAAGCAGATCAGGCGTCTGCGGAGATGCCGCGTGCTACGTCACGTGTACAGCGACTCGCTGGACGGCGTTAACCGCGTAGCCGCCCTGATTCCAGGCGTCGGCGGCCTCGAGCGGCTGCGTGTTCCCGACGGCGTCCGTCGCGCGTGCGCACAGCTCGTAGTCGCCCGGTTCTGTCGCGTCCCACAGATACGACCAGCGGCTCCAGCCGTGCTCGGCCAGCAGCTGCTCGAGTCGTGCGTCGGCCCATGTGCGTCCGCCGTCGGCGCTGAACTCGACGCCGCGAACGGCGCCGCAACCCGACCATGCGCGGCCCTCAACGGGAGTCTCGCCAGCGCGCACATGCCGCACGCGCGAGAAGAACTCGGGTATCCCCGGAGGGGCCATCAACGCGCGCGGTTTCTTTCGCGTCACCGGCGAGCCCGGATCGTCCTCCGAGCGGCGATAGCGGTACAAGACCGTCTGCTGAACCCCCTCGAACGGCTCAGCGATCGCGGTGATCGACCGCAGCCACTTCACCGACGCCATCCCGTACCACTCGGGAACGATTAGCCGCAGAGGGAACCCGTGCGGCGCCGGCAACGGTTCGCCGTTCATCGAGTAGGCCAGAAGCACATCCGCCCGCAATGCCTCCTCGACCGGCAGGCTCCGCTGGTAGTCTTGCTCTACCCCCTGATCGATGCCGCGGTCTTCGCCGGTGAACAGCAACTCCACGGCGTCGTCGAGCAGCCCCGCCCCCTCGAGGATCCCGCGTAGCGGCGTTCCGGTCCACTCCGCGCAGCCGATCGCCTCGTCGTGCCACGGCGCCGACACCGGGCGCGGCGTGAGGCGCGCGCGTCCAGAGCCGGCACACTCCATCATCACCGGCATCGAGACCGACGGCCGCGCACGCAGATCTTCAAGGGTCAGCGAGAGCGGTCGATGCACGCACCCGTCGACGCGCAGCTCGTAGCTCTCGGCGTCGACCGCCGGGATGTCGAAATGCACGAGCACGTAGTGCATTCCGACCGGGGTAATCGGATAACGCAACGCTTCAAGCGGCATGCCCGGGTTCCGCAGCGCGAGCCCAACCTCCTCGCGCGTGAACTGCGGATTCGTCGTGGTCGCCATCGCTCGCCAGCGGACCGTACCACGCCTCGTCCCGCCCCTGGCCACAGCGCGCCGGGGCCGTGCAGACGCGCCCCGGCTGACTGGTCCTTCTGTTGCGCAAAGGCCGGCCGCTGCCCGCGAGCAGCTCACGATCGCGCTCAGCGTGATCGACGCCCCGGAGGCCAAGCTTGTCCCGTTCGATGTCGACCTGCGCGCCTACGCAAAGAAACCGCCCGGCTGTCGCGGGCTGATCGATCAGATCTTCGGCGTTGGCGGCTTGACGTCGGTCGCGATCCTCGCCGAGCTCGGCGACCCGCGCCGCTTTGACAACTCCCGCGACGTCGTGCGTTACGCCGGGATGGACATCACCGTGCATCAATCAGACGCCCACCGCTCGCCGGGCCATCTCTCCCGCCAAGCCCCACCCGCGTTGCGCTGGGCGCTCTCCGAAGCGACACAACGCGCCCGGTTCCCCGGCCAGTCCCGACCGGCCCTACTACGAGCAGCTCGCCGCACGGATCGCCGGTAACCGAGCATGCCTCGCGCGCGCGAGCTGCTCAAAGGCAGCTACCACATTGTCAAAGCGCTCGGCGACCCGGCGCTCGCGCCCATCGCCTAACCCACTGTCACGCGGCAAGCCCAAGACCAATCCGATGAACCGCGGCCAGCTGCCGGCCAGAGTGCAGCCGACCCTTCGCAGGGGACGGCCCAGAAAGAATGAGCGGCCGCACACCATCTGCCGCAAACACCCCATCACACATCATGCCGCCGACCCCGAAACCAACCCG